>JBBSDR010000758.1:0-4493 GCA_038240465.1 Gemmatales bacterium | reverse complement strand
TCTATGAGCGCATCGTGCGCACGCGAGCCGTCCTCCGAATGTGGGAGCGGGCGGGGAAGTACCTGGGACAGACGAAAAAGCGATTGTCGCGTCCGGCCGAAGCTCGCGAGCTGATTGAACTGATGACCGGCCTGCGCGACCAGTTGAAGCACTTGCCCTTACTGGGCGAGGCCGGCCAACCGGGGTATCTCGTCGTCTCCCTCGCGCGTCAACCCGCTATTGTCCCGACTTTCCAGACATTGCTTCCTGGCCAGCGCGAAGCCCTGGCGCGCGACTGGCTCGCCGGTCAGACTGCCTTGCGGGAACATCAGAAGTTCTTGCGCCAGGAGAGCCGAGCGCTGCGCCGCAAGACGATTATCGGTCAACTGGTCCGGGCCGGCCGTGTCTTCCTCAACGATAACCCCGCCGGCTGGCTGCTGGTGCTGGCGCTGCTGGCGGTGGTGATCGCTCTCGTCCGCCAACAGTTTTTCAACTGAGTTCCGTTCTTGCCGCCTGCGGCTTAGCGAGAAAGACCGCCAAGCCGCAAGCGGCGAGAAATCATTCCGGCAGGATCTCGTCGAGCAAACCCTTGAGCTTGCGATGAATGGCGCTGCGGCCTTTGGCGAGTTGCCTGGCCTCGCCGAGCGTCAAGTGGGGATCGGGGAAGGGAAGATGCTGGATGGCTTCCTCGGCATCGCCTTCGAGGACGTACTTGCCTTTCTGCAACTCGACAACGATGCCCACATCGCGGAGTATTTTCACATCGCGATAGAAACCGCGCACATCGAGCTTCAGTCGCTTTAACAGCATGGCCCGGCTCTGGCCGCGCACGCCGACCAGGCGGAGCAGCCGGCACAGGCGAGCGGCGCGCTCGGCAGTCAGACCAGGCGAAGGGGTAGAGGGGCGTCGCGGCTTGGCCATGCTTCCTCAACCGGTGATGTGGAAAACGAAGCCGAACCTATCCGGAATCGTAGGGCAGCCGCTTCACTAAATCAATTGCTCTCGCTGCGGACCAACTGGCGCCCGCACGCCGCCGCACCGATGAAGCCCGCGTCGCTCCCCAGTTCGGCATAGCGCACTTCCGTTCGCTCCGCCGGGACCGGAAACGCCAGCACACGGACATGATGGCGGATGCGTTCGAGGAAGCCTTGACCTGCCGCGATCATGCCCCCGGTGAAGACGATCATGTCCGGATCGATCGCGTGCATCATGTTCGTCGCCCCGACCGCAAGATAATACGCCGTCTCCTCGACAATCTTCCCGGCGAGGACATTTCCGTCCGCAGCCGCATCGAAGATGAAACGCGCCGACAGTTCGCCGACTCCCTCGAATCCGGAGTCGCTACCGGCCTTCTGCAAGGCTTCGCGCGTGCGCTGCACGACGGAAGTAGCGCTGGCGTAGGCTTCGAGACAGCCACGCCGTCCGCAGCCACAGAGCCGCGGGTTGGTCATCTCGATAATCATGTGTCCGAGTTCGGCGCCGTGACTGTGGCGGCCTTCGAGGACCTTGCCGTCGAGAACGATGCCGCCGCCGACTCCCGTCCCCAGGGTGAACAGCACCAGGCTGCGCGCGTTCTTGCCCGCGCCGGCCCAGTATTCCCCCATCGCCGCCGCGTTGGCGTCGTTCTGGAAGGCGGTCGGCAACTCGAACACACCGGCAACGTGCTGGCGAACTGGGACGTTCTTCCACGGCTTGAGGTTGGGTGGATCGAGGATAATGCCGGCGGGAATATCCATCAGCCCGGGCGTCGCCACACCGATTGAGGCGATGCGATCCATCGTCAGGCCAGCCTGCTTGACGGCGGCCCGAATCGTCTCGCACATGCGTTCGAGTCCGAGTTCCTGGCCGCGTTCGGCCTCGGTTGGCAGCGTGGCTGCGCCGAGGGGCTTGCCCGTATCATCGACGACGCCTCCTTTCATTGAGGAGCCGCCGACATCGAGTCCGACATAGTAGTGTGGCGTGGTCATGGTCCATCGTGTTGCCGCTTGCGGCTTAGCGGTCCGCGCGCTAAGCCGCAAGCGGCAAGAAAGAGGAAACTTATTCGCCTGTCGGACCTCATCGTTCCGGGACCGCGCCCAGGCCCGGCCCATCGAGCAGGGCCGTCTCCATCGTACCGTCCGTGACATGGAAGATACCGGGGAAGCGTGCCTGCCACGGCACGTTCGCCGCCGGACAGTATTGCCGGGAGTTGGACTCGATGGCCG
This sequence comes from Gemmatales bacterium, assembly GCA_038240465.1. Classification (GTDB taxonomy): domain Bacteria; phylum Planctomycetota; class Planctomycetia; order Gemmatales; family Gemmataceae; genus JBBRIK01. The sequence continues at coordinate 2,310 of JBBSDR010000758.1, read as the reverse complement.
CTACTCCCGGAACGTGAGCCGCCAGAGATGCCGACTGCAACAACGATGCTCCCGGACACGTCAAGTCTTGCACACAGAGGAACATACCCATTTTCTGGGCCGCCGCCGCCAGCAGCAGGGAAGTTCCCTGTCCCTTGCACGCCTTCAATGCCGCTCCACTGTAGCCCATCTCGCGGGCCAGCAGAAGACTTTCCAGATCGATCAGCGATTCATCGATCACGACGGGCCGCAGCTTGGCCGCCTCGTGCATGACGTTGTGCTGGTTCGCCTTCAGATCGCGCGCCGTCGGTTGCTCGATGTACTGCACCCGTCCGTAACCCTCGGGCGCTCGCTCGCGCACCTTGTGCAGAAACTCCAGCAAATAACCGACGTCCTTGCAGCGTTCGTTGAAGTCGAGCGAGTAGCACCAGGTTGTGACACCCCGCTGTCGCTGGGTCGCGCCGGCCACACGATCGACACCCACGACGCGATCGACGTCCCAGTTCAAATCGTCGCCGTTGAGCTTGATCTTGAGGTGCGTCAGGCCGTTATAGTTGATCCACTCCGGCAGCGTCTCCGGCAGACCGTCGCCGATGCGTTGCTTGACGTCGGCGTCGGTGAGGGGATCGAGAGCGCCGACGAGGTGATAGAGCGGCATCCTCGGCTGGGCCGTCTTGCGGACGTACTGTTCGAGCCACTCGCCGGCAAACTCCTTGCCGAGATAGTGGCCGAGATCGTGGCTCATGAAGTCCGAGCCGTAGGTGCGATAACAGTTGAGTTCATGCAGTTTGCCGTAGGCGTCGTGCAGGGCGGCATCGAACGGACTGGCGACGACAAGAGTACACAGTTGCGGGATCGGCTCCGCGAGGGCGGACTGTTTCGACGCTTCCGCGGCGGCTTGCAAATAGAGCGGTTCGAGGGAGACGCCGAGATCAATCGGATGACCGAACTCGCGGAAATGCCGGGTGATGTCGGCGATGCGCTCGGCCAGCGCCTTCATGGCGTCCTGAGTTTGATCGAAGGTGAGGACGCGCGAGGGAAACGACCAGACGTTGCCGAGCGGCATGGAGCCGAAGCCACGCGCGCGTTTGCCAGCCGATGTCTCAACTTCACACCAGACATCGAGGTTGGTGGCGCGATCGAGAGCGATGCCGCCGAACTTGATGGGAGTGCGATAGTGGAACTCTTCGTAGGAACATTCGATGGAGACGATGCGGACGTCGGTGGCGCGGCTCATGCTGGTTTCTCCTGATGGAGAGGTTATAGTGAGAGGGTCGCCCGTTGTTGAGCCGTGACCACCATGCCGGATTTCTCTCTCCAGTCCCATGAGTTGCAGCAGTGCCTGACACGGATGCAGCATGGCGACCCGGCCGCCCTCGACGAACTGTTGCGCCACGTCTGCGGCCGGCTCGAAAAACTGGCTCGCCATCTGCTCCGCGCTCATCCGGCGGTCCATCGCTGGAGCGACACCGGCGACGTACTTCAGGGCGCTCTGCTGCGTCTGACACGGGCGCTGGCGAGTGTGCAGCCGGCCAACGTCCGTGAGTTCTTCGCGCTGGCGACGCAGCAGATCCGCCGCGAGTTGATCGACCTGGCGCGGCATCATTATGGCCCACTCGGCGAGGGAGCGAACCACGCCTCGGCTTCGTCCAGCCTCGATTGCCCGGATCAGACGCAGGACGCCGCCGATCTGACCGACTGGACTGCTATTCACGAGCAGATCGACCGCTTGCCCGAGGAGGAACGTGAGGTGGTCGATTTGCTCTTCTACCAGGGACTGCCCCAGGGCGACGCCGCCCATGTGCTATCCGTGACCATCCGCACCGTCCAGCGCCGCTGGCACTCGGCGCTGATCCGGCTGCACCGCGCCTTGAAGGACGAGACACCCGCCTCGTAACGCGATGACTCCCGATCCGGCCCGCTCCTCGACACCCGGCACGCTCAGCGATTTGCTGCTGCGCTGGCGCGAACAGCGCGAGCACGCTGAGCCTTGCTCACCGGAACAACTCTGCCGCGAACAGCCGGAATTGCTCGACGAGTTGCGCCGGCAAATCGAGGTCGTCGAGTCGATGGAGGGCCACCTGCTGTTGGGAGACAACCAAACGCTGCAACTGCCCGTGCCTCCCTCATCGGTTCTGGCGCGTCCGGGCGCAGTCGCGGGCTATGAACTCCTTGAAGAGTTGGGCCGCGGCGGCATGGGGGTCGTCTACAAGGCGCGGCAACTGAGCCTGAATCGTCTGGTCGCTCTGAAGATGATCCTGCATGGTTCGCATGCGGGACCGGAGCAGTTGGCTCGTTTCAAGGCCGAGGCGGAGGCGCTGGCCCGGCTGC
>JBBSDR010000757.1:0-4498 GCA_038240465.1 Gemmatales bacterium | reverse complement strand
CGGCTTAGCGCGCAGTCCGCTAAGCCGCAAGCGGCAAGAAAGAGGAATTTATTCCGTCGCTCGCCAGGGGCGCGGCTCAACGAAGGACTTGTCTGTCACCGGCAATTCTGCCATTCTCACAGCAGGGACGTTTCTTCCTTGCTCGGAGTATCCATGCGTACTCAGGTCCATATAGTCGCGGGATCGCTCAAGGGCCGCAGGTTGACCTGCAACGTCAGCAGCAACTTGCGGCCGACACCGCAAATGGTCCGCGAAGCCTTCTTCAGTGTCCTCGGCAACGCCATCCCCGATCGGCCCTTCTTCGACGTCTTTGCCGGTACGGGAGTCGTTGGCATGGAGGCCGTGAGCCGTGGGGCCAAGAGCGCCACGTTCGTCGAGCGCGACTTCCAGTTGCTCGCCGACCTCGACCGTCATCTGCGCGAATTCAAGATCCAGGACAGCACGCGCGTGGTCCGGGCCGACGTCTATCGCTGGGCCGAACGCTGGCAACCGCCGGCCGAACCGATCAATGTCTTTTTGAGTCCTCCCTTCGCGGACTTCGAGCGCCGCCTCGATGAACTTCTCGAACTGGTGAAACTGTTTCAGGAGAAGTCCGCTCCCGAATCCGTGCTGGTGCTGCAAGGCGAGCACGAAGCGCCGCTGGACCAGTTGCCGCGGCGGCCGGAGTGGGAGGATCGCCGCTACGGACGCAATCATCTGCTGATCTGGGTCCGCGAAGAACCCGAACCGGCAGCGCCGCCGCCCGAGGAAAGCGAGAGTCAACACTCTTGAGCGAGCGCGAGTTTGCCATCGATATCGTCCGCCGTCTGCAAGAGGCGGGCTTCCAGGGCCTGTGGGCCGGCGGCTGCGTGCGCGATGAACTGCTCGGCCTCACTCCCAAGGATTATGACGTCGCCACCAACGCCCATCCCGGCGACGTTCGCCGGCTCTTCCGCCGCACCGTTGCCGTCGGTGCCAGCTTCGGCGTCGTCGAAGTCCTCGGCCCCGCCAGCGCCGGACCGATGCTCAAGGTGCAAGTCGCCACTTTTCGCGCCGACGTCTCCTACAGCGATGGTCGGCATCCCGACGAGGTCGTCTTCACCGATGCCCGCGAAGACGCTCTGCGCCGCGACTTCACCATCAACGGCATGTTCAAGGATCCGCTGACGGGCGAGATCATCGACCACGTCGGCGGCCAGGACGATCTGAAGGCCGGCATCCTTCGCGCCATCGGCGATCCCCAACTGCGCTTCGAGGAGGACAAACTGCGCCTGCTCCGCGCCGTGCGCATGGCCACGCGCTTTCAGATGAACATCGAACCGGCGACGGCCGATGCCGTCAAGCGAATGGCCCCGCAAATCAATGTCGTCAGCGCCGAACGTATCGCCGACGAGTTGCGCAAGATGCTCGTCGATAAGGATCGGGCGCGCGGCCTGACCCTCCTTGACGAGCTCGGTCTGGCGGTTCCTGTGCTGCCGGAAATCGTGCCGATGAAGGGCTTGCCGCAGGGTCCGCCCGACGCGCCGACCGGCGACCTGTGGGGACATGTTCTGCGCGTCCTCGATCTGCTCGGACCGGAGGTGTCGTTTCCGCTGGCGTTCGCCGCCCTGCTGCACGACGTCGGCAAGCCGCGCACCGTCGGCCGGACGCCGGACCGCTACACGTTCTACTATCACGAACACGTCGGCAAGCGCCTCGCTGGCGAGATCAGCGCTCGATTGCGGCTGTCGAACGAGGAACGCGAGCGCATCGAATGGCTGGTGGAGAAGCACCAGTATCTCGGCGATGCGCGCGTGATGAAGTGGAGCAAGCTCAAGCCGATCCTCGCCCATCCCGGCATCCGCGAGTTGCTGGCCCTGCATCGGGCCGACGCGCTGGCGTCAGAGAGAAGCCTCGATCATGTCGATTACTGCGAGCAACTGCTCCGGGAATGGACGGCCGAGGACCTGACGCCGAAGCCGCTGCTGACGGGGCACGACTTGACCCGTCTCGCACTGGAGCCGGGACCGCTGTTCAAGGAGCTGCTCGACACGGTCCGCGAGGCCCAACTCGACGGCACGATCGGCACGACGAAGCAGGCGCTGGAGATGGTGCGCGAACGTCTGACAGCGCTGGGCTATCGAGAGACGCCGGAAGGGAAATGGCTGCCGGGACCGACAGCGAGTTGATCTTTCCGCGCGGCGCTGGCACCATAAGATAGCTGATCCTTCCGGTTTTCCTGCCTGGAGAATGCTCATCGTGAATTCCCTGCTCGCCAGCGTCGTCCTCCTGCTCACCCCTGCCGCCGACGAAACGAAGACAGTCTTCTTCCGCGATAAGGTCACGCCCATCCTCCAGCGCTGCGTTCGCTGTCATGGCGGCGATGAGCCGGCCGGAATGCTCAACCTGACGACGCGCGCCGGCGCGCTCAAGGGTGGGGAAACCGGCCCCGCCCTGAAACCGGGCAACGTGAAGGACAGCCTGCTCCTGGGCATGGTCACGTCGAAGGCGATGCCGCCCAAGAACCCGCTCCCTCCCGAACAAATCGCTCTCCTGCGCCAGTGGATCGCGGACGGCGCTGCCTGGGAAGGGACGATTGAGCGAAAGAAAATCGTCGTCGAGGAGCCAAAGCGAGCCGGGCCGGACTGGTGGTCGCTCCAGCCTGTCCATCGTCCTGCTGTTCCGGAAATCCGACATCGCCAATCCGACATCGCCAATCCGATTGACACCTTCATCGACACGAAACGGCAAGCCGAAGGAGTGGCAGGAGCGGCGGAGGCGGACCGCGTCACCCTGCTGCGGCGGGTCACGTTCGACCTCATCGGACTGCCGCCGACACCGGGTGAGATTCACGACTTTGTCGGCGACAGCAGTCCACAAGCGTACGAGAAGGTCGTCGAACGTCTGCTGGCCAGTCCGCAGTACGGCGAACGCTGGGCGCGGCACTGGCTCGACGTCGCTCGGTTCGGCGAGAGCCAGGGCTTCGAGCGCGACAAACTCCGCGACCACGGCTGGCGCTATCGCGATTATGTCATCCGCTCGTTCAACGAGGACAAGCCCTACACGCGCTTCGTCGTGGAGCAACTCGCCGGCGACGTTCTGGGGCCTGTCACGACGCAGGGGATCATCGCCACGGGGTTCCTTGTCGCGGGTCCGTGGGACGAGGTCGGCGCGACCCAGCAGGGCGCCCTGATGCGCAAACGCGCCCGCGAGGAAGAACTCGAGGACATGGTCAGCGTTACCGCCCAGACGTTCCTCGGTCTGACCGTCAACTGCGCCCGGTGCCACAATCACAAGTTCGATCCCATCCCGCAGCGCGATTACTACCGCCTCAAGGCCGCTCTCGAAGGCGTCCACCACGGCGACCGTCCCCTGCTGACGCCGGCCCAGGTCCGCCAGCGCCAGGAGATCGCTCAGCGCTTGCAGGACGAGATTGCCCGTCTCGAAAAGTCTGTCGCCGAACTGGAACACGCGGCGCGGAACAAGGTCATCAAGACGCCGAAACGCGGCAGTGACACCCCTCTGTCACAGCCAATCGGCCGCTGGTCTTTCGAGGGCGATGCGCGCGACAGCATCGGCGGCTTGCACGGCACACTGGCCGGCGGCGCGGTCATCGAGCAGGGCCGGCTGAAGCTCAACGGCAAGACAGCCTTCGTCCGCACAGCACCGCTTGCCCGCGATCTGAAGACGAAGACGCTCGAAGCCTGGCTGGTGCTATCGACCTTGAAACAGGGTGGCGGCGGCGTTATCAGCGTCCAGAGTGAGGAAGGTCAGGCATTCGATGCGATCGTCTATGGCGAACGGCAGCCCGGCAAGTGGATGGCCGGCAGCAACGGCTTCCAGCGGACGCGCGACCTGAACGCGGCGGCGGAGACAGCGGGGCCGCGCGATCTCGTCCACGTCGCCATCGTCTACGCCGAGGATGGCGGCATCAGCGTCTATCGCAACGGCCAGCCTTACGGCAGCCGTTACGTCCCCTCCGGCGGCGATGCCCGGCTGCGCACCTATCCAGCGAAGAACAGCCACATTCTCTTTGGGCTGAGGCACACGGGCGGCGGCAATGCTTTCCTTGCCGGTGAGATCGAGGAAGCCCGGCTCTACGACCGGGCGCTATCGGCGGAGGAGGTCGCGGCATCGTTCCGCGCCGGCGTCGAGAAGAGTGTGCCGCTGGAGGCGATCCTCGCCCTGATGACGCCGCAACAACGCCAGCAGCGCGAGAACCTGCTGGCGACGCTGAGCCGCTTGTGGCAAGCGCTGCCAACCATCGAACCCTCGTCCCTGGCGTATGCCGCCAACCCGCGCACACCCGAGCCGACGTTCGTCCTCTTGCGCGGCGACATCGAGAAGCAGGGCGAGCGTGTCAGCGCCGGCGGTCTATCCGCCATCAAAACGCCGGCGCCCGAATGGGAATTGACGGTCGATGCAGCCGAGGGTCAGCGCCGTCTCAAGCTGGCCGAGTGGATCGCCAGTCCCGAGAATCCGCTGACGGCGCGGGTGATGGTCAATCGCGTCTGGCACTATCACTTCGGCAAGGGACTGG
>JBBSDR010000756.1:0-4500 GCA_038240465.1 Gemmatales bacterium | reverse complement strand
CGGCCCAGGGCAGGGTGGCCCTTCACGCCCGCTGGAATGAGTTCGGAGTGGCCGTTCTGAGTCCAGGAAGGCACGCTCTCGACCCAGTAGCGCTCGCGCTGAAAGGGATAGGTGGGCAGGCTGACGCGCGGCCGCGGCGTGTCCTTGGCGAAGCCAGGCCAGTCGATATCGATGCCTCGCGCATACAACCCGGCCAGGCTTTCGAGCAGTTGCTCCCAGTCGCCGCGTCCGCGCCGCAGTGAGGGCAGCCAAAGGGCGGCATGCTCGGGCAAGCAGCGCCGCCCCATTCCCAGCAGTACCGGCGCGGGGCCGATCTCGACAAGGACATCGATGCCGGCCTGCCGCAGTGCCTGCATTCCCCCCTCGAAGCGAACCGGCTGGCGCAGATGGTTGCACCAGTAGTCCGCGCCAAAGACGCCGGCTCCCTGTTCGAGGCGCCCCGTCAAGTTGGAGGCAATCGGGATACGCGGGACGGCGTGCGTGATATTCTCGGCCACCCGGCGGAATGGCTCCAGGACCGTCTCCATCAGCGGCGAGTGAAACGCATGCGAGACGCGCAATCGTTCCGCGCGCACGCCGTCGCGCTCCAGGCGTCCGAGGATCTCGTCGAGCGCCTGCTGCTGGCCGGAAAGGACCACGAGGGCCGGGCCGTTGAGGGCGGCGATGCTCAGTCGATCCGCGAAAGGACGCAGCGCCTCGCTGACGCGCTTCTCGTCGGCGAAGACAGCCGCCATACCCCCGCCCGCCGGCTGCGCCTGCATCAAGCGCGAGCGCGTGACCACCAGCGTCAAGGCGTCCTCCAGCGACAGCACGCCACCCACGCACGCCGCGACGTACTCGCCCAGGCTGTGTCCCAGCAGGGCGTCGGGCCGCACGCCCCACGATTGCCACAGGATCGCCAGCGCGTACTCGACCGCGAACAGGGCTGGCTGAGTGTAAGCGGTCTGATCGAGCAGTGCCGTCCCAGTGTCAGCGGGATGGAGGACATCCAGCAGCGGCCGGTCGAGGTGAGGTTGCAACACTTCGGCACAGCGATCAAGAGTCGCGCGAAAGAGGCACGATGTCTCGTACAACTGCCGTGCCATGCCGGCGTACTGCGACCCCTGGCCGGTGAAGAGGAAAGCGATCTTCGGCTGGCGCTCGCGCTCCATATGCCCCGTCTGAATCGACGCGGGTGTCTCTCCATTGGCAAACACTGACAGGGCCTCGCTGGCCACCGTCAACGAGGGCGCGACAACGGCCAGCCGATGCGCCAGGTGAACTCGGCCAACGCTCGCCGTGTGGCAAACGTCCTCCAACGGCAGGGACGAATTCGCTTTCAGATGTTCGGCAAAACGGCGCGCTTGTTCGCGAAGCGCCTCCACAGATCGAGCGGACAAGGGCAGCAGATGCACGGGGCGCGGCGAGGACGACAGCGCCTCGCGCGGCGGCGCTTCCTCGATGATCGCGTGGGCGTTCGTGCCGGAGAAACCGAACGAACTGAGCGCCGCCACTCGCGGGCCGTCGTTCCATGGCTGCGGCGACGTAGGCACGCGGATTGGCAACTCGCTCCAGGGGATGTACGGGTTCGGCTTCGTCAGATGCAGGTGTGGCGGGACCTCGCGGTGCCGAAGCGACAGGATGACCTTGATGACTCCCGCGACTCCCGCCGCCGCTTCGAGGTGGCCGACGTTCGTCTTCACCGAGCCAATCAGCAATGGCTTGCTCGTCTCGCGTCCCTGTCCGTAGACGGCGGCCAGGGCCTGCACCTCGATTGGATCGCCCAGCGAAGTCCCGGTGCCGTGCGTCTCGACATAGCCGACGCTAGTTGGCTCGACGTTCGCCGCCGTCAGGGCCTGGCGCAGGACCGCTTCCTGAGCGGGACCGTTCGGGGCCGTCAAGCCGCCACTGCGGCCATCCTGGTTTACCGCCGTGCCACGCACCACGGCCAGGATACGATCCCCATCGGTCGTCGCGTCCGCAAGCCGTTTCAGCACCACGATGCCACAACCTTCGCCGCGCCCATAGCCATCGGCGGAGGCGTCGAAAGTCTTGCAGCGTCCATCCGGCGACAGAGCGCGCAATTCGCACAACGCAATGCTCGTCTTCGGCGTCACGACAAGGTTGGTCCCGCCGACCAGGGCCAACTTGCACTCGCCGGCGCGCAGACTCTGACAGGCGAGATGCAGCGCGACGAGAGAGGACGAGCAGGCCGTATCAACCGTCAACGCCGGCCCCTGAGCGCCGAGGACATACGACAACCGGCCCGCCGCGAGGCTCAGCGAACTGCCCGTGGCGACATAGGCGTCGATCAGGCGAAAATCCTCGAACAGTTCGAGGTAGTCCATGTGACAGGCACCGATGAAGACGCCGGTGGCGCTGCCCATGAGTTTGTCGGCGGCAATGCCCGCGTCCTCGACCGCCTCCCAGGCGACTTCGAGAAGGAGCCGTTGCTGCGGATCGAGACTGACTGCCTCGCGCGGCGAGATGCCGAAGAAGCCGGCGTCGAAGCGGTCGATGCCATCGAGGAAACTGCCGCGGCGCGTGTACATCTTCCCCGGTGTTGCCGGGTCGGCATCGTAGAGCGCCTCGGCGTCCCAGCGCTCGGGCGGCACAATTCTGCTGGCATCGCGGCCCTCGTGCAGCAGACGCCAGAACGCCGCCGGCGAATCGGCCCCGCCAGGGAATCGGCAGCCCATGCCGATGATGGCGATCGGCTCGGGGCGCAGATGCTCGTAGGCTTCGAGACGCTTCTGCAATTCCAGAGCGAGCAGGGCGAGCCGCTTGGGTGATAGCTTCGCGATCCGTTCGGAGAAGTCCGTCATGGGCGTCCTCCCGGGTTGCCGCTCGTCATCTCGTTCAGCAAGCGTTCGACTTCCTCGTCGGAGATGTCCTCGACGGAGTCCAGGATGCTGTCGGCCTTGCTCGTCGCGGCCGGCTGCGTTTCACGAGGCTCTACTTCTTCGAGGTGCAGCACCTGTTCGAGGAGATGGCCCGCCAGACCTGACACCGTTGGATAGTTGAACAGCAGAGCGGCCGGCAGGGCCTGTCCGATTGCCTGTCCCAGCACGTTGCGCAACTCGACGGCCATCAGCGAATCGAGTCCGAGATCCTGGAGCGGCTTCGCCGGCTCCAGTCCCTGCGCGGCCTTCGGGCCGAGCAGCCGTGCCGCCTCGTTCGCGATAAAGGCAGCAAGGAGGGGCCGTCGTTCGTGTGGGGCGGCATCGCGCAATTGAGTCGCCAGTTGCGGTGTCGCGCTGCGATCCTGGCGTGGCGGCTGTTCTTCAGCCCAAGCCGCCAGCAACGGCGGCACGCATCCCGACGCGAATCGGCGCAGGAACACCGGCCAGCGAATCGGCAGCACTGCCGCCTGGACCTTCGACGTTCCGAGAAGCCGAAACAAGAGATCGACGCCGGCGGCCGGCGCAATCAAGCCCGTCCCCTGATCGGCCCAGAAGCGACGATCCGAGGAGATTCGCGCCGCCATGCCGACGTCGGCCCAGGGACCCCAGTTGATGCTCAGCGCCGGCAAGCCAAGGGCGCGGCGATGATGCGCCAGCGCGTCCAGGAACGCATTGCCCGCCGCATAGTTGCCCTGGCCAGGCGATCCCAGCAGCGATGCCGCCGACGAGAACAGCACGAAGAAGTCCAGCGGCACTTCGCGTGTCAGCAAGTGCAGGTTCCAGCCGCCGCGCACCTTGGGCGCCAGCACCTTCTCGAAGCATTCGGCAGTCTGTTCGAGCAGGACGCCATCGTCGAGGACGCCGGCGGCGTGAATGAGTCCGCGCAGAGGCGGCATCGACGCTTGCGCCTCGGCCAGCACCTTGCCCAGTTCGTCGTACTCGGCCACGTCGGCGGCCGCAGTCACGACGGCGACGCCATCGTCCTTTAGTCCCTCAATGACCGCCCTGGCCGCGGAGGAGGGCGGACGCCGGCCGATGAGCAGTAGGTGGCGTGCGCCGCGTTGGGCCAGTCCGCGCGCCATCTCCAGGCCGAGGCCGCCGAGGCCGCCCGTGATTGCATATGTCGCGTTCGGCGACAACCCATCGAAAGCGGCATGCGCCGTCAGGACGATCTTGCCGGTGTGGCGGGCCTGGGCCATGAAGCGAAACGCTCGCGCGGCATCGGCCAGCGCGAAGACATGATGCGGCAACGGATGCAGAGCGCTGGAAGCGAAAGCCTGGAGCAACTCGCGGAGCGAGTTGCCGACGCTCTCCGGAGTTTCCAGGGTTCGCCGGTCGAGAGCATAGACGAAATAGGCCACATCGGCGCGAACGGCACGGACGCGGTCGAGGTCCCAGATATCCGTCTTGCCAATCTCGACGAAGCGCCCGCCCGGCGCGAGCAACTTCAGGCTCGCGGGAATGACCTCACCAGCCAGCGAGTTCAGCACGACATGGACGCCCTCGCCGTTCGTCGCCTGCCGAATGTCGTCGGCAAAGGACAGCGAGCGCGAATCGAAGATGTGCTGCACGCCGAGCGAGCGAAGAAAATCGTGCTTGGGCTTGCTCGCCGTCGCGT
>JBBSDR010000755.1:0-4500 GCA_038240465.1 Gemmatales bacterium | reverse complement strand
GTGCCAGTCCCGCGGTGCCGCCGGGTCGCCCCCCGCCTTGAGGAAGAGTTTGTCCGGATAGCCCCACCACAATGCCGCCCGATCCTCGGCGGAAAACTCCGATGGCTGGCCGGTCAGGTCGATCAACTCTGCTTCCCTCAGCCTCGTAAGGGCCGGCAGCATCAGCGAACGCCGTGCGCCGCGGATGCAGTCCAGTGCGGGTTTCGTGAAGAAGTGGTCGTCGGCGATCGTCGCCGTCGGACGGTCCAGGATCAGCGACTCGTCCAGCCCGTCCCCCCGCCCTGCGCCGTCGCAGAGCCGGCAAGCGAGGCCCGGGAGCGCCCGGTCGAATACTTGCGGCGTCAGCCAGGGGGTGCCGACACGTCGTACCTTCAGGTCCACGGCCCGCGCGGCGAAGTCGCGAACCCGTCGCCCGACTTGGTCGATCAGAGAACAGCAGCCTTGGCCCAGCGCCAGTGCCCGGCGGATCGTCCTGGGCACGTCGTCCTCGGGGTCGAGCAGGGCACGGACGACGGTCAGGTCCAGCGACTGCTTCTTGCCTGCCGGCGTGCGCCGCTGCACCTCTCGGCCGTCAAACCATCCGGCAGCGCCTAACCGCAGTGCGTCGCGGAGTCCGGCCGCCAGTTCGTCGCTGGTCACGTCCTCCGTCGCCAGCTGTTGGGTGAGCGGGAAGTATCCGATCAGGCTTTCCGGTTCGCGCCGGAGCGTGTCCAGGACATCCGCCACAGCGGCCTCGACGCCTGGATAGACCACCTGGCCGGGAACCTGCGACTCGGCCGCAAAGAGCGTGTACAGGGGCAGCGCCAGCCCCAGCAGCACCAAGGCATCCTCCGTCTCACGGCCGACGGGTTGGGCGTGGATGCGATACGTCGGCCGCGCGGCCCGCAGCGTCGTGTCGTCGGTTTGTCCCTGTTCGCGTGCGAGAAACTCTTCAAATATGGCCACGGGATCCGTCTGCTCCGAATCCTCCGTGTCGGCCTCTCGACGCCGCGTAGTCTCTTGCTCCCGAGCGGCTCGGCCGGTGTTGCTTGTGCCACGGCGCAAGGGGGCGAGGGCGGCTCGCGTGCGCGAACCTGGCACATCAGCTCGAAGGAATTCGGCCACCGGCCCTGCGAAGAGAACGCGCCCTCCCTCGAAACCGCAGCCGGGGCCGAGATCCACCACCCAGTCGCTGGCACCGATGACGGTGAGGTTGTGTTCAATCAGCAGCAGCGAGTGGCCCTCGGCGACGATCTTGTCGAAGGCGGCGAGCAGTCGGCGGACGTCGGCGGGGTGCAAACCGGCCGCCGGCTCGTCCATGACGAAGACCTGGTGTCCACCCGACGCCCGGCTCTCCAGCAACGCTGCGGCCACGCGCAGCCGCTGCGCCTCCCCCCCCGAGAGCGTCGGCAGCGAGCGGCCCGGCGCCAAATGACCCAGCCCAAGGCAGCTGCACAATTCGGCCGCCTCGCGCAGCGGCTCCGGTAGACCCTCGATCCCTACCAGACCCTCCAGTGTCGTCTCCAGCCAGTCACCGGCATTCCGGCCCAGCCACGTCGCCCACAGGACGCACGGATGAAAGCGGCTCCCCACGCAGGCAGGGCAGCGGGCTCGTTCCTGGCTGCCCCGCGGCGACACTGTCCCGAGGCCCTGGCAGGTTGGGCACTGTCCTAGCGGCGTGTTTGGCGAGAAGTGGCTTGGCGTCAGGCCCATGCCGGACGCCTCCGAGCCCGCGTGGAACGCATCGCGAAACCCATCCCCCAGCCCCAGTGCCGTCAGCACCAGGGAGCGCGGGTTGTTCGTCAGCTCCTGCTGGCTGACGTACTGAACGCCATAGGGGGCGGGACCGGTCAGGCGCAGCTCCCGGCATCCGGGGCCATGTTGCTCGCCCGTTTCGAGGTAGTGACGCAGCGTCGGTACCAACACGTCGCGCACCAGCGTCGTTTTGCCCGAGCCCGAGACGCCCGTGACGCAGGTCAGTCCGCCGAGGACGAACGCCGAATCCTGGTCCTTCAGGGTGCGACAGGTCACGCCGCGGAGTGTAAGGCGATGTGGTGGGAGGAGACGCGCCTGCCGATCACCCTCTCTGACGCGGAGCAAAGGGGCTCCGGCGGGCGCGCCCTGGTAGACGATCCGTCCGCCCCGCGGTCCGCCCTCTGGTCCCAACTCCACGACCTCGTCGGCGGCGGCCACGACTACCGGGTTGTGCTCCGCCAGCAGCACGATGGTCTCCTCGCGGACCAGTTCCTGTAAGCGCACGGCGAGGTGGCCCGCATCTGCTGCGTGCAGGCCGCGCGTCGGCTCGTCGAAGACGTAGCAGGTCGCACGCAGCGGCGCGTCCAGTGCCTCAACGAGCCGCAACCGCTGCCCCTCGCCGCCGCTCAGGCTGGACACGTCCCGCTGCAGGCTGAGGTGGCCTAACCCCAGGGAGTCGGCCGTCTCGGCCAGGCGGGCCAGGGAGCGGAGTGTGCCGGCGACCCGCGCATTCTTCAGCGTGCCTGCCGCTTCGCGCAGCCATTGACCCAGTTCCCGGAAGGTCAAGGCGAGCACCTCCGGCACGGAACGCCCCGCGAAGTGGACCTGCCGCCCCGCGAGGCGCAGGCGGCATCCGCCGCACTCCGGACAGGGGCCACTCTGCCGCAGCGCCGCCAGTACCTGACTGGCAGGGCCGCGCCCGTCCAGTGCCGTGCGCACCCGCTCAAGCAGGCCGACGAACGTCTTGCGCTTGCCCCGCGGCCGGCCGGTGTCCGACAGCGGCTGCATGATCCGCTCTCCCGACCCGCACAGCAGCTCCTGGCGGACCGCCGACGCCAGGTCGTTCCAGCTTGCATCGGTCTCCATCCCATGTGCAACGAGCAGGCCGCGGATTTCCTCCGCCAGTGGTGGGAAATAGCGGTAGCGCTGACTTGCGCCGTCGAAGGGAATGGCCAGGCCTCCCCCGGCAAGTGGAGCGCCCGGCCGGGCCACCAGCTGCACGGAGTCGATATCTTCGGCGACGCCGCGGCCGTCGCAACGGGCGCACCTTCCCCCGCCCGGCAACCTCGAGTTGAACGACAGCAGCACGGGAGATGGACGGACATAGATGTTCTCGTCGCTGGGATCGAGCAGCACCTGGTCCAGTTTTAGCCGCTCCTGCGCGTCTCCTGTGCCCCCGTGTAGGACGACAACGCCGCCCTGGCCTACCCCTGCCAGCACCCTCCCCAGTTCCTGGCCGTCGCGCCGCAGCGGAAGGGGGCCTGCGAGCAAGAGGTAGATGTCGCGCGGCGTCTTGACCGTCTGCCTGCGGAGTGAGGCAGATGGATGAGCAGCAGCGAGGTCTGGCTCATTCCCTGCGTCCGCCACGAGCACGTCCCGCCCGGGTGCAACCTCCGCGGCGCGGTCGGCCCATTGGCGCAGCGGCCCTTGCACTCCGGCAGCCAGCTGTTGGAGGACATGGACTCGGCTTCCCGCTCGCCAGCGCACACACCACTCCGCCATGACCCGTGGTTCCGGCGGCTGCACCGGCCGGCCCGTCGTCACGGACCGCACCTCGGCCACCGCAGGGATCACATCCCGCAGGCGCGACCAAATGCCCGTCGCCGTCCCGACCGTCGAGCGCGGATTCCAGACCAGGGTGCCTTGGCCGACTGCCACGACGAACGGCAGACGTGCCGACGTGATTCGCGGTCGGTAGGGTACCAATGCTGCGCCTGACGATCCGGACAGCACGCTGTGCCGCCGCTGGGCTTCCGCCGCAAGGCAATCATCGATCAAGGATGACTTGCCCGAGCCGGAAACACCTGTCACGCACACCAGGCGTCCGGCCGTCACATGAAGCGCAACGTCCTGCAGGTTGTTCTCGCAAGCACCCTCCAGCCGGATGGCGGGTATGGTCGTCTTGTTGCGCCGGCTCACGTTTGCTTCTCCCTGGGTTTGAGGCAGGTGAACAGATACTTGTGCTCGTGGACATCATCCAGCAGGGCCGCGAGATTGCCGTTCGCTGCTGCCGTGCCCGGATCGTAGACCACACCGCAGGTCACCGGAAGGCGCTTCACCGCGACCTCAAAGCCGGCCACGTGGAGCGCCTCGGCCGCACTCTCGATCGTGTGCGCGTGCAGTATCACTCCTCGTTCTTGCAATCGTTCCGCTCGTGATTGATACCGGCGCGCAGCGGCGTGCCACCCGAAAACCGCATAGTAGTACGCGCCCCTTTGTAACCAGGTGAAGACATCCCGGGCGTGCGCCGCCAGGTCGGGCAGCAGGCCCAACACTTCCTGGGAGAAAGCTGCATCGACCAAGGCTGGCGCGACCTGGAACTTCGCAGCCGAAACGAACCGGCAACGCGGTCCGATGGGCACCAGCCAGCGTTCCGCCCCTGCCAGGTCGTCCGCCTCCAGCGGCACGCCGACCGCCTCGCCGAACTCGAAGGCAAGGTGAAGAAGGCGGAGAAACTCGGAGCCCACGGCCCCGTACTCCAGCACGGTCCCTTCTGGCGGCCACACTTCCCGTACCTCCCCCAGCAGCGCGAGGTAGAAGGACATC
>JBBSDR010000754.1:0-4505 GCA_038240465.1 Gemmatales bacterium | reverse complement strand
TGCGTTCGGAATTCTCGCCTGGGCGGACCGCACAAAAAAGCGAGGCTTACGAACTGAAGATTCCCAAGGGACTGCCGTCCCTGAGCATTCCCAGCGACAATCCTCTTACCGAAGCCAAGATCGAGCTGGGGAAACAACTGTTCTTCGACAAGCGCCTCTCCCGAGACAATGTTTCGTGCGCCACCTGCCACGATCCTTCCAAGGGCTGGAGCAATGGCAAGGCAGTCGCTCAGGGGACCGGTGGGCAGCACGGTGTCCGAAACACT
The DNA here is from genome assembly GCA_038240465.1 of Gemmatales bacterium. Classification (GTDB taxonomy): domain Bacteria; phylum Planctomycetota; class Planctomycetia; order Gemmatales; family Gemmataceae; genus JBBRIK01. The sequence continues at coordinate 4,239 of JBBSDR010000754.1, read as the reverse complement.
CCGTCCCTCGTCAACGCGACTTACCACACATTTTTGTTCTGGGACGGCCGCGCCGGCAGTTTGGAGGAGCAAGCCCTGGTGCCCATCCTGAATCCGGTCGAAATGGGCATGTCTTCATTGCCCGATCTCGAAGCCCGTCTCAACAGTATCGCGGGATACCGAAGTCAGTTTCAAAACGTCTTCGGCGCCGACGCGACCGCGGCGAACGTGGGCAAAGCCCTGGCCGCCTTTCAACGAACGATTCTCTCCGGCAACGCTCCCTACGACCGTTACAAGGCCGGCGAAGCGGATGCGCTGTCCGAATCGGCCCTGCGCGGCATGAAGCTCTTCTTCAACAAGGCCCACTGTTCGGCCTGCCACAGCGGGCCGAACTTTTCCGATGGCGGCTTCCATAACATCGGCGTCGGTATCAACAACAAGGTCGTCGATGTCGGACGACAGCAGATCAGCGGCTTGCTCGGCGATCGCGGCAGCTTCCGAACGCCGTCGCTGCGCGAAGTCTTCCGGACAGCTCCCTACATGCACGACGGCAGCTTGAAAACACTTGAGGAAGTGATCGATAACTACGATCGCGGCGGTACCCGCAATCCGCAACTCGACGAGGAGATTTATCCCTTGAAGTTGACCGCCCCGGAGAAGCGCGACCTGCTTGTGTTCCTGCGCGAGGCCCTCACAGGCTCGGCGTATCCGTTCGTCTCGCCACCCAAATTACCCGATTGATTTGGATTCCCCCCTGCTTCAACAAATGGAAAGCGCACATGAACAAGGTCCTTGCGATACTCTGTGGCGTCGGCATCCTCGCTCTGGGCGGCGTGGTCACCTATATCTATGTGAACAAAGACAAATCCAGCGAGGGACCCGAGAAAAAAGACCCCAGGGATGATCCTCCCAGGAACGGTGAATTGCACCTCGAAAAGCGCCTCGTCGCGAGCTCCTTTTACAATCCGGCCGGGGTGGCGATTCAGCCGGAAACCGGACACGTCTTTGTCTCGATGACCGACCGCATTGTCCGCGTGATTCCAGGCGACCCCAACACAGTTCACGACGAGGTGGTCGATTTTCCCAACGAAACCTATGGCAAAGGCCCGGTCTACGAGATCGGACCCCTGGGACTGGCGTTCGCCGACAAGAACACCCTCGTTGTCGGCGATGGCGGGCAAGATGACGGCGTTGAACTGGTTCGAATTTACACGGTCGGATCGCAACCGCTCCCGAAAGACACGGTCAAGAAGGCCGCCGAGATGAGATCGTTTTCGACGCCGATCACTCCCGGGCCAGAGTCGCTCAAGGGCGAGGGGAATTTCTACGGCGTTGCCATTCTCGGTTCCACCGCGTTCGTGACCTGCAACGGCGACGACACCAAAGGCTGGATTGCCAGGCTCGAACTGGATCTCAAGAAACCTGCTCCACTGAAACTGACGCCCTTCATCAAAAGCAAGGAACTGACCGACACTAATGCTCCCATGGGTGCAACCATCACGCCGGACGGCAAGCTTCTGGTCTGCCAGTTTGGGAGCAATACGACGCGGCCCGATAGTCTCCTTACCTTCTACAACCCCCTCACGGGAAGCCTCACGAAGATGCTGAAGACCGGCCTGCGCGATCTGACGGGAATCGCCTACAGCCCGAAGACCGGCAAGCTCTACGGCGTGGATTTTTCGTGGGCAGAGCCTTCCCAGGGAGGATTGTTTCGCCTGGACATCACCGGTGAGGAGGTCCGCGCAACGAGATTGGCCGCTCTCGATAGGCCCACGGCGCTGGCATTTTCCCCGGACGGGAAGCTCTATGTGACGGTCATTGGGGCCGAACCGGAAAAAGGCAAGAGGACCGGTCAACTGTTCGTCTTCGAGGGGCTGTAGCAGGCTTGCCGTTTCGCGCGCTCTTCGTTCGTGCGATCTTGCTTCAAGAAGGGTAGAACGTGAAGGTCCGAAAAAGGGACAGGTCCCGCAGACCACGGTCGATGTGATCGACGCGCACCCCGCGCAGGCGACTGCGGGGGTCTGGGCTATCGGCGAAAGCCTCAGTCAGTTTCAACGGGACCATAACGCACTTCGGCTACGGGAAACACCGTTGCCCCCGTTACCAACGTTCCATCCCGTCGCCAGTATCGCGCGGCGAACGGGCATCAGAAGCGGCTCCACGACGGCCTTTTTCGCATTGACCGCTCCTTGAGCCGTGACTACACTTCCGCTCCTGGTCACGGGAGGCAATTCCATGAAGAGACGGTCGTTGACTCTAAGGATCGGCGTCATTGCAAATGCCATCCTGGTCACGGTTGCGTTCGTCGGCTGTCCCGCGCGAAAAGACCAGGCCATCGTTCCGGCACCCATCGCGACGCCTCCTCCCCCGCATTTTGTAGAGATTGCTCCCCCGCCTCTTGTAACGATTGCCCCTTCTGGGGGGAATTTCCAACACCTACTGCCTCCCGCGCCTCCTGTGCCTCCCGTGCTTCCCAGCCAGAACTCCAGGAACGACAAACGCAGTCCCTGATTACTACGCGGGCAAGAAAGTGGATCACCCTCGCCACCGCCCGGCTTGTCCGGGCGGAGGCGAGGAGGGAGAAGGGACTCAGCCCTCTGGTTGCCAAACAGCGCTCCGCCCGGACAAGCCGGGCGGTGGCGACAGACCTTCGCTGATCCTCTTTCTTGCCGTGGTATTACTCCACTCACACACGGTTTGTATTGGCATGCTCAACCTGCTCGCCGCCACCGGACTGACTTTTGGTGTGCTGGTCCTGGTCTTTCGTCCGCTTGAGATGGTCTTTCCAGCAAAACCGGGACAGCGATTCTTCCGTCCCGGCTTTCTGATGGACCTCTGTTTCTTCCTCGGGCGTCACCTGTTCTGGGGCGGCATTGTACTTTGGCTGCTTCTCCAGTTGAGAAGCTGGGTCGGCTGGATTGTGCCGGCAGACTTCCGCGAGGCCGTGGCACACCAGCCGTGGTGGCTGCAGGCCGTGGAAACGGTCCTCCTGAGCGATCTTCTCATGTATTGGGGCCACCGTTTGCAGCACCGCGTGGCCTTTCTCTGGCGCTTCCATGCAGTCCACCACAGCGCCGAACACATGGATTGGCTGGCCGGCCACCGCGAACATCCGCTCGATTCGATCTACACCATGACTCTTATCAACTTGCCTCCCATGATCCTTGGATTTCCTCTGGAAACGATTGCGACCTTTCTGCTGTTACGCGGCGTGTGGGCGGCGTATATCCACTCCAACGTTCGACTCCCGATTGGTCCCCTGCGCTGGTTCATCGGTGCGCCGGAACTGCACCACTGGCATCACGACCGGGACCGCGACGTTGGCAACTACGCCAACCTGTCTCCGCTGATGGATATCTTGTTCGGCACCTATCACTGCCCCGACCACGAACCCGAGTTCTTCGGCATTAACGAGCCGACGCCACGAACGTATTGGGGCTACATGATCGATGCCTTGCTGCCGCGGAACTGGCGGGGCAAGGATGAGAAGTCGAAGGCCGCCGTGGTTTCCGCTGTCGGGGAATCACGATTCGAGAGGTTCGAGCAAGCACCGCCGATCACTCCTTCGAGTTCAGCCGCTTCAGGAATGTCTGAAAATCCTCGCGGCCGTGCAGGGCTTGCCATGTCTCCGTTTTCAGGGCCTTGCCGTCCTTGAATCCCTGCGCGGCCGCACGACGAAGCAACTCCATCGCCGCATCTCCACAGGCCGTCACGGCCTTGCTTCGCTCCGGTTCCGCCAGGCGCTTGTCCTTCTGTGCCGCCGACAGACAGCGGACCATAAGCTGGGCGGCCCGTTCAGGCGCCAGACAAGATGCCTTGCTCCGGTCGGCCGGCGACGTCACCAGCAACTCGCTCAGAATGAGCCGTGCCTCCGTGTACCGATCCTTCTGCAGATGCAGTTCAATGAGGGTCAGCGAATAGTCGCGCAGTCCCTGCTCGTGTGCCGGCACCGCCGGCGCGGCGGCCAGTGCGATCCGCATGTGCTTCACCGCGGCGGCCAACTCCCGGCAGGCGTCCTCTGGCCGGTTCTGCTTCACCAGGAACTCGGCGAGAATTGCGTGCGAGGACGCCCAGCTACTCTCGTAGCCGGGGACGCCTGGGAAAGCCTTGCCGCGTCGTTGTTGCACCTCGATCACTCGACGGACCGCCTTTTCCGTGCGCTCCGTTCGCGGCAGCGCCTGAAGCAGCGTACTCACGTTCACGCAACTGTCCACAAGGTCCTGCCAGTACTCCGCGTCCCCCGGCTTCTCGGCCACAAGT
>JBBSDR010000753.1:0-4508 GCA_038240465.1 Gemmatales bacterium | reverse complement strand
GGTTGATCTTGCCGGTGTGCATCGTCACGGTCGTCATCGGCGACGGGATCCTCTACATGGTCGGCGCCAAGTTCGGGACGCGAATCCTCCGAACGCGAATGTTCAAAAAAATGCTGCCCGATGCCAAACGAGAAGAGATTGAGAAGAACTTTCACGATCACGGTGTCAAGGTGCTGCTTTTCGCGCGCTTACTGCCCGGAATCCGCAGCCCGATCTTCATCATGGCCGGCGTGCTGAAACTGCCGCTGAGCCGTTTTCTCCTGGCTGACGGCATCTATGCCATTCCCGGTGTCAGCGCGCTGTTTTTCCTTGCCTGGTGGTTCGGCGAGCAGTTCAAGGACCTGATCGAACGGTTCGAGCATGGCGTCAGCAGTTACCTCCGCCCTCTGCTGATTCTCGTCGGGCTGGCCCTGGTGATCGGCTATCTGCTCTACAAGTTCCTGCGTCATCCGGTCAGCACCGGCGATCCCAAGGTAATGCCGCTGGTGGAACACGCCACGCAGGTGCCGGGGATCAGGCAAGTGACAGAGATGATCGAGGGCAAGCATGCGGAACCGCCGCACAGCGCCCCCGGGCCTGAAAGTCCGGCCATCGTGATAAAGGAAGTCACGGAGCCGGTTCAGGACGCAGCCGAGAATGTACGGTGATGAGCCAGATAAACACGAGGATCACGCCGGCGGGCAGAATAAGAATCAACCACGGCGCCTGATTCCACCACGGCCGTGTCAAGTCGCCCCAGCCGAAGACGAGCAACAGCAGCCCCGCCGCCTCGATCAGCCGGCGCACTTCCGGCCAGCGCTGACGCTGGACCAGCCCCCAGGCGAGAAACGGCGCCAGGAAGACATACGTCGGTGCCTCCGACGCCGGACCGAGCAGGAGCATCCAGCACGCGCCGAGCGCCAGGGCCATCGACACCAAATTTCGCGTGTCCGCGCCGCGCCGTCGCAGCGCCAGCAGCCACATCAGTACAGCCAGCCCGCCGAGCGCCTGCACAATGCGATAGGCAGGCTCGTCGATAGCGGCCTTCAGGTCGGGCAATCCTTCCCCCCCATCGGCCAGATGACGCGCGACGGCGAAGATCGTCCAGCCATCGCGAAACCCTGGCCAGCGTTCGGCCGATGACTCCGCCAGATGAATCCCCCAGCCCTGATACTGCTGCTGGACCCTGTCGGGAGGCCGGGTGAGAAAGGGCAGCAAGAAGCCGGCAAGCAGGACGACGAGCAAGCGCGGAGCCAACTGTCGCGGCCACAGGGCCACAAGGAGCAGGATCAACGGCAGCGGCGTGAACTTGAGGACGACGGGCAGCCCGAGGAAGAATGCCGCGGTCCACCAGCGCTGGCGCACGACAGCCGCGGCCCCGAGCAAGAGCAGGCCGACGAGCAAAGCGTTGCTCTGCGCGTTCCACAGCCCGGCGACCGCTCCCAGCAGCGACAGGACCATCAGCTTGCACTCGCTCCGCGCGTGCGTCCGGAGTGCAAGACGGGAAAAGCTGCGCAGTCCCAGCCAGTAGACGCCGAGGCTGGTCAGCGCCCACAGAACAGCGCCGGCGCGGGAGCCGAGCCAGGCATAAGGGCTGAAAGCGATCGCAAAGAGAGGCGGATAGCGAAAGGTATCGAGCGGCGGGTAGTCGAGATAGAGCGGTTCGTCGCTCCACCAGTGAGCGGAGCCGGCCGCGAAGATCGGAAAGACCGTATGCGATTCCGGCTGACAAACGATGCGCAGGACGAGGGCGACGGCGAAGACGATCCACCAGAACGATGCGCGACGGAACAGGCCGAGACTCATTCCCTGTCCTTCGGGCGTGGCGGATGCATCCGGCGATTGAAGATCGACGGATCGAACTCCGACTCGGGTGCGGCATCCGGTCCCGCCTCGGTCGTGGCCGGTGAGGTTGTCACGGGTACGGCTCGCGCTTGCTCCGGAAGGACGGGCGCTGTCGTGACGGGGACATCCTTGCGAACCGGGGCCGGCTGCGCGGCTGGCAGTTCCGGTTGCGTCCGTGCCTCCCTCCTTGGGGGAGGTTCCGGGATCAGCGTGGGCGGCGGCTTGACGACGTCTTGCAGATGCGGATTGCTCGCGAGAGTGAGGCGAACCCAGTCTTCGAGTGAGCGATACGCGGGAACGTCGCGGCCCTTGATGGGGGCGTCGGTCGTCTGTCCATGAGCGCTGATGGACTTGACCAGCAAAGGGCTTCGTTCCGGTTGACTCGTATGCAACTGGGCCAGGACCGCGGCGAGGTTTTCCTGAACCGCGCGGCGATTGGCGAAGCCGATGCCATAGCTGCGTTCGAGATGAAAACCGCTTGCATTCTCTGAGGACGAGTGACAGCGAGCGCAGGCATTCATCAGGATAGGCTGGATGCGGCCGACGAACACGCCCATCGAATCGGCACTGATAGACACAGGCGGCGGTGCGGGTTTCGTCACGACCTGAGCGGCAACCGCTGGCTTCGGTGTGTTTTTGCTCTCGGCCTCATGGCGCGCCCATTGCTCGAAGTAGTGCTGGAGTTGTTTCGACTCGGCGTGGCCGGGCCGAATCTCGAGCGCCGCCGCGACTTCCTCCAGCGCCTCCGCGCGCATGCCGTGCAGATGGCACCAGCGAGCGAGTTTCAGGCGTTCGTCGGGGTCTTCCCGGTTCGCCTTTTCCCGCAGGAACGTCAGCGCCTCTTTCTTGTCGGCGCATACCTTGCGCACGCGCTCGATGGGAATGGAGGTGGTCCAGCCGGCACCGCGGATGCGATACTGCTCGCCATCGAGTTCGATGTCCCCTTCCAGGGTGCGATCGTTATCCAGGACGATCACCTTGCCGCTGGTCGGCTCGTCGGCCCGGAGACCGTTTTCGCCGGCGTCGAAGATGACGATAGCCCACAGCAGCAGAAGGATAGATTGTTTCATGGCGCGGCAACATATAAACTCGACGTCGCGGCGAGTCAAGAGGTCTTGCCGCGAGCGGCAAGAGGTCATCGGACCAGCGCTGCCAAACGCCGGGCCACTCGCCGGACCAGGCTCGGCGCGTGACGTCTCGCGTCGTCTTCGGTGCGGATCAGCATGCGGAAGCCTCCATAAGCGACCACCTCGCCGTTCTGCGTCATCGGATGTCGGGTCGTCGAGAGCAGGCCCCCATCCGTAAAGGGCAGTCCCTCGTTCAGGGCGGCACGAACGCCGCGCTCGACGCCACTGTAATAGGCATCGTGCGCGAGGATGACGGCCCCGGGACGGATCACCTCGACCAGCCCGAGCAGATCCTGGAAGACGCCGGACTCGGAATGATCGCCGTCGAGCAGCACGAAATCGAACAGTCCGCCGGCTGCTTCCACCGCTGTTTCCAGCCCATCCGGCGACGGCGCTTGCAGGAACGTGACGCGATCGGCCAGCGCTTCGAGCGCCTCGGGCGTCACACGCAACTGCGGATCAATCGACACCAGTCGGCCCCGATTCAGGTCGTTCAGGGCGGCATGGATGATGCGACTGGATCCCCCCTCGCACACACCTACTTCGAGACACCGTTCGGGTACAAGGGCGAAGACGGTTGCGTAGAGCAGCAGCCGTTCGCGATGCACCATCTGGGCGTTGGTGCGGTCGATGATGCTCACGTTTCGCGGATAGGTCCACAGGATGTCGCTGCGCGGCGACAGCGACACGAGGCCGGCCTGGGGAAGCTGTTCGTGCAGGTTTTCCGCGGGAGGGGCATCGTAGCCCAGTTCGCGCAGCAGGTCGCCAGCGTGTTCCTCGACGGCTTGCTGGTCCGCAGCGCTGAGCGTCTCGCGCCAGCCGCCGACACGACCGGAGCGATGAAAGCCGGCCGGCTCCAGGAACCCGCCTCGAAGCCGTTCTGGCAAGACGAGGCTGTCCTCTCTTTCCCGTTGCCTGCAGGCGGAGAACTGCCAGTTCTCGTGGATTTCTTGCACCTGCTCCGGTGGAAGAGGGACGCCGAGAAAGTCGTACACACCAGACAGGACCGGCGATCCGTGTTCGGCGAGTTCCTCGTAGCGGATAGTTCGTGAGCGCGCGAACAGCGGCAGATCCTTCTGGATGGTGCGGACCCAACTGTCCCAGCGATGGGCGGCTTCCGCTGCTGTTTCGGGCGCCCAGGCGCGGCCCCAGGAAGAGTGATGGGCGGCCAGCAGCGAGGCGGTCACGTCGCGGCCGTCGCGAAGGACGTGCAGGATGACGGCCTCGGGAAACAGCCGCTGAATCAGCGGCAGATGCAGTCCGTGATCGGGCGTCTTCTCGACAATGAGCGACGCGCCGGGCTTCAGTTTGCGAATCCGCGCCAGAACGCCTTGTGCGAACTCGCGCATCTGTTCGAGGAGTTCGTCCTCGCCCTGGTAGCAGGCCAGTCCGATCGTGCGGCCGCCCTCGACGCGATAGCGCTGCTCCTCCTGCCAGCGCTGCCACAGGGGGGCGAGATAGCCGGAGAACAGATGCGATTCCTGGCCGCCGACAATGGCAGGATGGGCCGCCAGCAAGCGCTGCAGCCAGGTGGTGCCGCTGCGCTGAGCGCCGACG
>JBBSDR010000752.1:0-4515 GCA_038240465.1 Gemmatales bacterium | reverse complement strand
CCGTGGTGGAAATGCTTCTCGTCGCCGTGCTGGAAACCAGTACGTTCGCCTCACTCGGGTTGCCCTCTCTGCGTATCAATCCGGCCCGAGGCGTCGATCTTCCCGATCTTGATCTCGGCGTCAAGTCCCCCTCGGAGAACTATTGCACCAGCGAACCTTTCTTCTCGGCCTACGAACGACTGCTTGGAGGCGAGTTCGATGCTCTGGTGCTGCTCACGAATTACCAGCAAGCGAAAAAACACCCGCCTCTCCAACTGCAGATCATTCAGGGGCGATACCTCACGAAGTCTCAGATCGCCGATGAGGCGTTGTGCCGGATTGGGAAAAAACATCGAGACTGGCTGCTGTCCCAGAATGAGGCATGGACGCAGAAACTGTTCCGTTTCCTTGCTTTCGTGAACCAGAGCGATTGGAGAGCGAAGCGCCTTCTGAAGTTAATCGACGTGTTGCAGGACGGGGACAAGATCAAGATGGAAATTGAGGCTTCGGAGACCGATTTCCAGTCCAAGAACGAGGAATTGGCCCGGAAAGACAGGCCCTTGATTCCGGACAGGGAAGTTGAAATCCTTCGCCGAATCTTGACCGTCCAGCCCTTGCCTCTCGGCGTTATCGACTCTGCGGACAACTGGGTTGTCGAGGTCCAGAAAGACCTTGGCCGTCTCCCCAACGAGAACGAATGGCAGAGAATTCTGGCCAGTCCGCTCGATGGCCAAATCGGTATGAGCTTCGCACTCCAGTGGCGTTACAACTTCGGCAAGTTATTCGGCGCCAGGGAGGAAGACGACACGGAATGATGGCTGATCTCCCCATCTGCTCTCGCGCCGCTTAGATTATCTTCCGCTTCGTCCACACCTTTCGCCCAGAGAGATCATCCATGGACCGTCGAAACTTCCTCCAGGCCAGCGCTACAGGGCTGGCCCTGTCTACCGCGACTGCCTTCGCCGACAGCAAGCCGCCGCGCGTCGGCCTGATCGGCTGCGGCTGGTACGGCAAGTGCGATCTCTTCCGCCTCATCCAGGTCGCTCCTGTCGAGGTCGTCTCCCTGTGCGACGTCGATAAGAAGATGCTCGCTGAAGCTGCCGACATGGTCGCGGAACGTCAGAAGACGAAGAAGAAGCCGCGCACTTACCGCGACTATCGCGACCTGCTCAAGGAGAAAGACCTCGATATCGTTCTCATCGCGACGCCGGACCACTGGCACGCGCTGCCGATGATCGCCGCGGTCGAGGCGGGCGCCGACGTCTACGTCCAGAAGCCCATTAGCGTCGATGTCGTCGAAGGACAGGCCATGCTGGCCGCGGCGCGCAAACACAAGCGCGTCGTTCAGGTCGGCACCCAGCGGCGCAGCACACCGCACCTCATCGAGGCCCGCGACAGCATCATCAAACCCGGCAAACTCGGCAAGATCGGACTCGTCGAGGTGTACTGCTACTATCACATGCGCGCCCGCGCCAACCCGCCGGACGCGACGCCGCCGGACAATCTCGACTACGAAATGTGGACCGGCCCCGCGCCCATGAGGCCGTACAACTCGCTCGTCCATCCGCGCAGCTGGCGGGCGTTCATGGAGTACGGCAACGGCATCATGGGCGACATGTGCATTCACATGCTCGACATGGTTCGCTGGATGCTCGAACTCGGCTGGCCCAGGCGAATCAGCTCGACCGGCGGCATTCTCGTCGAGAAAAACAGCAAGTCGAACATCGCCGACACGCAACTGGCGACCTTCGATTTCGGCGATTTGCCGATCGTCTGGCAGCATCGCACCTATGGCCATCCCAACGACGACAAGTATCCCTGGGGCGCGACGATCTACGGCGACAAGGGTACGCTGAAGCTGAGCGTCAACAGCTACGATTTCACGCCGTTCGGTAAGGGTGAACCGGTGCATGGCGACGTCGTGATGGAACTCGACAAGTATCCCATCGACCGGGATGAGAAGGACCTGGAGCGTCATGTCGCTCCCGCGATTCGCGGCCACATGCGCGACTTCCTCAAGGCGATCGAAACCCGGGGAAAGCCGGTGGCCGACATTGAGGAAGGTCACATCTCGACCGCCAGTTGCATCCTGGCCAACCTGTCGATGCGGCTGGGCCGATCGCTGACGTGGGACGCGAGCAAGCAGCAAGTCGTCGGCGATGCGGAGGCGAACAAGCTGCTGCGCCGGACCTACCGCAAGCCGTGGGTCCATCCGGAAGCGTGAGGTTGTCTTGCCGCTTGCGGCTTAGCGGGAGCCACCGCCAAGCCGCAAGCGGCAAGCAATAGGATCGCGCAGCCAGTCGAGGACGGTGCCGGATGCCTCGCGCAAAGCGAGCGTCTCGACAAGATGCGCATGCCGCCCATTCGCCAGGCCGTCCGCCAGCAAGGCCGCTCCCTGCGCCGCCTGCTTGACCCAGGCGCCCGGCAAGTTCTCCAGTCGCGTCACCCTTGCGAGTCGTTGCAGGTCCGCACACACCTCCGCTGCCAACTCTTCCTCGCGTTCCAGCAATCGGCCCGACAGAACAATCTCGTCGAAAGCCGCGATCGCTCGCAAGCCGGCCACCGCCTCCAGCAGTGACTCGCGCAGCCAGGTGCGCCCAAGACTCGCCTCCACTTCACTTGCGCCGCCATGAAAGAGATCGTTCTTCGAGAGCGGCGACAGCCAGTAGGCGGTCTCCCCATCCCAGGCGCCGCCGCTGCTCCAGCCGGCCGGGCCACCCGTCCCGCCGCGGCCGGCGACGATCTGGCCATGCTGCACGACCAGACACGCCGTGAAGGCGCTGCCCAACTCGATGACGCAGAATGATCCGTGGGGCCGGGACGCAAGGGCGAGAGCGGCGACACAGAGTTTGTCCGGCGTCCCGAGATCGATGCGGTTCAATTTGCGCTGCACTGGCACCGTTGGCAGATGAATGACGCCGGGCAAGATGACGACCGGCAACGTCGATTCGTGAAAGGCGCGGACCATTGCGCTAAAGCCCGCGACTCCCCGGGATCGTCCTCGCTCATCGGGACGCACCAGGCTCATGAGTTGCTGCTGCTCGTCGCTGAGTTCGCACGCCCGGACAAGGGGCAGACCATAGCCCGAAGGGCCAGCGATGAGGTCGAAGGGACCGCGTTCCTCGAGCCAGCGGACCGGCAGCACGGGGTCGGCTTGCAACTGTTCGGGAAGGAAGCGGACTTGATCGGCGACGACGCCGGCTTCGAGAATCAGCAGGTCGAGGCTGCTCGTACCCGGATCGGTGCCGGCGACGCGCGGACGGCTCACGGCAGGACTCCGGATTCGACGACAGCCAATGTCCTGTGCGCGTCGTTCAGCACCAGACAACTCTCGCTCTGCTCGACGAGTTGCTGCACCCGATCGAGTTCGCTCAATGGCGTGGCGAATAGACCTTTGACCACATCGTCGGGCAGCCCCGAGAGCAAGAAGAGGGAGGCATGGCGGGCAGCGCTGGCCCAGAGCCAGGCTGTTTTCAGATCGAGGTCCTTGCGGCGAACGAACTCGCGCAGGGCATCGTCGGGATTGGCCGAACCGCGCAGCAAGTCGCTGCTGGCGTCGGAAGCGGGAGCCGCCTCGGTGACGAGGACGATCTTCCCGCCGGGCCGAACCACACGAACCGCGCAGGCCACGGCGTCGGCCAGGTCGGAGAAGCCGTGTCGAGACGGATCGCCGCTCAGGGTGGCCACGACAGTCTCGGCCTGGCGCGGGACGATATGCCGCCACAGGGCATCGAGTTGGCGCCGGCCCTCGTCGAGAGAAGGAGCGGCGCCGGCGATGATGCTGGCGATGGTGTCGCCCGCTCCCACGATCACCTGGACAAAAAAGGGAGCGCCAAGCAGCCAGGCAGCCTCGGTCGCCTCGACGGCCGTCGGCCACGGTTGCGTCCCTGGTGCCTCAAGAGTCAGTCGTTCGAGTACCTCGGTCCGGACTGTCAGATCGGCCAGGGCGGGATAGACAGTACCCGCCCCGCCGCCGTGGCCCAGGAGCGTATCGTAGCGCCGGCCGCTCAGGACGATCAACTGGGCGGCATCGACAGCGGTGCGATTGAGGAGCAGAGGCCGGCCGCGCCGGGTCGTCGTCAGGAAACTGCCACGGCGACGGTCCGACGGATCGTGTACCTCACAGGTGACGTCCTCCAGTTCCTCGGGCAACTCTTCGAGCCAGGGTTGCCGGGTCGAGGGTGGTAAGCAGATCAGCGTGATGGACCCGGCCGTCACGCCGGACGAGACGACATATTCCAGCAGCGGGACCAGCAGCGAGGTCAGTTGCGGCAGGCGCTCATCGACGACAATGGCGACCTGATCGTCAGGAGTCAATGCCCGCCGGAGCGCCGGATAGTCGAGTGGTTGATCGAGAGCGGCGACGAGAGCGGCGGGGGCATCAATGAGAGGAGAGGGAAGCGTGGGGCCGCAGCTCGAAATCAGAAGCTGATCCGGGACTTCCAGATGAGCGCTGCGCCGGCCGTAGTGGATGGGAACACGCATGTCGATGTTGTAGGAAAGGCGAGCGGGGTCAGTAATGACCCCGGTTTCTTT
>JBBSDR010000751.1:0-4517 GCA_038240465.1 Gemmatales bacterium | reverse complement strand
GCCATCTCCGGCCCCGACAGATCGAAGCGGATGCCCAGACGCGGGCTGACGAACTCCCTCTTGAACCGGCGGCGCACCAGCACCGCACCCTTTCGCAGAAAAACCTGCAGCCGAGCGGTGTCGGGATCGTAGATGTAGTATTCCTCGACGCCGTGGGTTTCGTAGAAGGCCTGTTTGTCGCTCATTTCCTTCGTGGTATTGACGGGCGAGAGGATCTCGAAAACGACGGTCATGGGAACGTCGCCTTCCTCCCATTGCCGGTAGGAGCCGCGTTTGCCCCTGGGCCTGCCAAAGACGACGAGGACATCGGGAGTGTTGCGGATTTTCCACTCGCGCTCGACGGGATACCAGAGCAAGTCCGCGGCGATGAAGATGTCGTTCACCTCGCGGAAGAGAGCGCAGAGGTTGCCGAAGAGGACGACGATCCAGCGAAACTGTTCGGTATTGTCGGCCACGGGCTTGCCATCGCTGTCGGGGTAGTCGAAGGAGGAAGGAATCGCCGTTGCGGTTGGGGGAGCCATATCGGACCTCCGTGCAGTTGGGCTGTATTGTGCCGGCTGGGCGGCCGACGTGCAAGGCGACGTCAGCGCACTTGATATGCTCGGAGCCACGGCCGGCGGCGCGAGGGTTCGGCAGGCCTGGAAGTGGAGAAGCGAATGAGGAGGGGATGGTTGCCATCCGCGGCCCCTCTGGACGTGCAGGCCGGCGCCTATCGCCGTTACACGGGAGACTCGTCGGTTCCCGGCAAGGGGGAGGGCCTCGTCTGGCAGCCGCGCGATTCCTGGTCGATAGTGTTGATTCTCAGACAGCAGAAGGATAGAATTCATTTACTCCACTACCAACTTGAGGATTTGCTCTGGAGGTTTGCGGAAAATCGTTACCGGGACGGTGTGTCTTGCCGCCCCGGCTCTCTCCCCAGCGCTTTCAGGAGGAACTCCCGTGCCGGCCACCCCGAAGAAAACCCCCTTCATTCTCAACGCCACCCTGCCTCTGAAGCAGGATTCGGCAAGCCAGAAGAAACTCGCGGAGTTCGCCGCCGAGTTCGAGACGAAATGGCTCCCCGAGGTCTGGGGCGTGCTGAAGAGGTCCCAGATGGTCCACTACGCCCGCTTCGTGGTCATCGACAACAAATACCTGCAGATCCTCACCGAGTATGACACCGACTTCCTGACCTACTCGGCATTCTTCGCCAAGAACCTGCCTGTGTTCTTCCGGACCGTGTTTTCGCTCGTCGAGGGCGCCCCTGCCCCCGCCCCCGGGACGGAGGTGGACCTCGCCATCGTCTTCAAGTTCATCCACGACCATGCGGATCTGCCCTGCCTCGGCGGCCAGGCGTTCTCGGCCTACGGCCCTCTAACCGTCGAGGAGATCCAGCAGAAATTTGAAATCACCATCTGACGCCGCAGCGGCGGTGCGGAGGGGAGTGGGAGAGCAACGTCTTTCTCCCCTCTGCTCGCTCGCCTCCGCCAGGAGGTCTCCCATGCCCACGCCCCTCATCAACATCGACCCTCAAAATGTCCAGGGGATCGTCGCCAGCGGCTACACGCATCCCGTGTCGCGTCACCTGCTGTTCCGGTTCGGATCGGCAGACGGGGCGCGGGCCTTTCTCCGCGCTCTGCCCCCGGTGACTTCATCCGACGACTGGCAGAAGAACCATCCGCCACAGCTGGTAAACGTCGGCCTGTCCTTCCCCGGTCTGGCGGTCACCCGGGTGCTGAGCGACGAGGCCCTGAGCCAGTTCCCACCCGACTTCCGGGACGGACCCACGCCGGATCGGCTGCACGACACCGGCGATCCCTGGTGGAACGGCGTACCCGTCGCTGAGTTGCACTGCCTGGTTACCCTGTACGCCGGCCATCAGGGAGACCTCGATACCTTGACGGCTGGGGTGCTGGCCAGCGCTGTCGCCACCGCCACGCAGCACCAACTCGTGCGCGCCGGCGGCAAGACCATTGACGGTGCGCTCCAGACCCCGCTGCGCCGCCTGCACTTCGGCTACCAGGACGGCTTCAGTGGCCCATCGGTCGCCTGGAAAGATCCCGCCCAGGACCCCAATGTTGATTTCCGCAACTTCCTGCTCGGCTACTCCACGAGCGACTTCGAGTCTTTCCCGAGGAAAGTCGGCCTGCCGGGGGACGATGAGGCAGTGGCCTTTGCCCGCGACGGTAGTTACGGCGCTCTCCGCCTCATGTACCAGGACGTTGCCGCGTTCAACGCCTTCCTGATCGACAACGCTTGTCGGCTGGCCCCTGCACTGGGGATGTCGGCAGCGGAGGCGGCGGAGTGGCTGGCCGCCAAGATGCTTGGCCGCTGGCGCGACGGCAGGCCGCTGGTTCTCGACCCGACCGGGACCAATCCGAAAGTGCAGCCCGAGGACGCCTTCAACTACGCCGGCGACGCCCTGGGGCAGAGTTGCCCGTTCTCGGCTCACGTCCGCGTCGTCAATCCGCGCGACCAACGCATTAAAGAAGCCCATGCCCCGGTGCCGCGCGTGCTGCGCCGGGGCATGCCCTATGGGGCTGCCCTGGAAGGAACTCGCGACGACGGTGTCGATCGCGGCCTGATCGGTATGTTCTTCTGCTCCAGTCTCAACGACCAGTTCGCCAAACTCCTTGACTGGATCAACCGCAACGACTTCAGCAAGGTCTTCACCAACCTGCGAGCACAGGATCCGCTGCTGGGGAACCGCGATATGCCTTTCGCCTCAACCGACTTCCTGATTCCCACGTCGAAGGGACCGCTGACGGCAACCGGGCTGAAGACTTTCGTCCGCGCCCGTGGGACCGCTTACTTCCTCTTCCCCAGTATCGAGGCGTTGCGCAAACTTGCCGCGCCCTGAAAGGAATGCCGTGGAACCCAAGGACCTCGATCTCCTGTTGCGGCTTGTCTGGATGGTGCTGACCACCTCGGCCGGCCTTGGCGTCGTGACCATGGTAATCGTCCAGTTGCTCAAGGACTTGCTGCCGCTGCGCTCCATGTGGCAGGAGGGGTGGATTCAAGCGGTGGTCCAGGAACAGGCAAAGAAGGTCGGGGCCAATCCGGTGCGGGCGATGGACGACCTGATCAACCTGGCGACGGCGGGCAATGCGCGTGCCTTGTACAACCTGCCCATCGAGCAACTCGCGGGGCAGTTCAATGCCGCCGCGCAGGCCGTCCTGGATTTTCCCGCCCGGCACCAGGACCTCCTCAAGGTGCTGGCGGCCGGGGCCGAGGCGGAGGACCTGCAAAGAGTACTCAGCCAGCGCCCGCAGGCCCGCACCATGGCCGCCGCGCGGGCCGCCGGCGCGCCGGTCAGTCAAGAGCAAGAACAGGGTCTCGTCGATTTCGTCGATTCGCGCAACCGCGTGGCCCATCAGTGCCAGCGCAACCTCGATGCTCTGCAAATCGCCATGGTCTTCCGCTGGAAACTCATCTTGCAGATCGTGTCCCTGATCGTCGGGCTGGCGTGCGCGGTCATTGTCGCCTGGGTCCTCATTGGACCGCCTGACGGGGCCGATTGGCTAGCAAAGGTGGGGGTGCTGGGCATCATCGGCGGGTTTCTCGCCACGGTCGTGAGGGACCTGACGGCAGCGATCCAGAACATCAAAGGGCGTGGCTAATGGCATGGCTTGGAGACTTGTCGGTCCGGGTGGACCCCATCGGCGGCGAAGTGGCCGACGCGGTCAGTGCCTCTCCCCCCGATTGGATGCTGGGCCGGCGTCATGTGGTCCTGCTGGTCCACGGCTTCAACAACACATTCGCGGAAGCTCAAGAGAGCTACGGGAAAGTCTTCAAAGAGGCGTTTGCCGACGTCGGCTTCTTCTTCTGGCCCGGCGACATTCACGGCGGAAGCTTGATCTCGGCAACGAGCTACCCCTACCAGATCGACAGCGCGCGGACGTCGGCCCGACGGTTGGCTTCCTTCCTGAGCGGCGCCTTCGGGCCGGGGGGGACGCCCTCGGCAGTCAGTTTGATCACCCACTCACTCGGTGGCCGATTGGTCTTGGAGGCGCTGCGCGTCGTCCTGGATCAAGGGATTACATGGCCGGAAGTCCGCCTGGTTGCGATGATGGCGGCAGCAGTGCCGATCGACCTGGTCGAGGAGGGAGAAGCGCTGGACGAGCCGGCTCGGCAAGCCCATACACTGGCCGTGTTCTACTCATTCGCGGATGACGTCCTGCGCTTCGCGTTCCCGGCCGGTCAATGGGCCGCCTATTTCCTGGGGATCGAGGCGGCAAACTACCGCCAGGCCGTGGGCCGGTTCGGCCGTCCGACGGGCCTGACGTCCAACCGCTTTGAGGTCAACTGGGGACACAGCGGCTACTGGCCCAGTCAATCGACGGCGGAGCGTATCGCTGGACTGCTGGGTGCGGCCGTGCCGCGGCTGCTCCCGGCCAGTGTCCTTCCGGCCAACGGCGGACCAAGAGGACGGGAACTGCCCTCTGTCCGCGCGACGCCGCTGAGACGGCTTCTGACACGCCTCTGACAGCAGTTCGCCGGCTACGCGACCGCCGAGGTGTCACCGGCAGCTTGAATCG
>JBBSDR010000750.1:0-4520 GCA_038240465.1 Gemmatales bacterium | reverse complement strand
GGCAGGATCATGGCCCGCCAGTCCTGCAAGAACAGCAGCACGACCAGGCCGACCAGGGCCACGGCCTCGATAAAGGTCGTGACGACGTCCATGACCGATTCGCGGATGTAGGGCGTGGTGTCGTAGGCGATCTGGTACTTGATTCCAGGTGGGAAACGCTTGGACAACTCGTCCATCTTGTCGCGTACCAGGTCGGCGACGTCGAGGGCGTTGGTACCGGGCAACTGGTAGACACTGAGGCCCACCGAGGGCCGGCCATCGAACATGCACGACTGGTTGTAGTTCTTCGCTCCCAGTTCGACGGTTGCCACGTCGCGCAGGCGGACGATGCCCGGCGCCGGGTCGGGCGGCACTCGATTCGCCGACGTTCCGGTTGCGGCGCCGAGGCTGGCCGCGCCGGCGAGCATCGGCACCGCGCTCATGCCCGAAGGTGTCGCCGCGCCTCCGGTAGTGCCGCCGCCTCCGGTCGAGCCACCGCCGCCACTCGATCCGCCGCCGCCGGTCGAGCCGCCGCCGTTGGTGGAGACGCCGGCGGCCATCGGGTTGCTCGCGGTGTTGTCCGTCGCGCCGCTGCTTGTCGTGCCGCTGCCTGTCGTCTGGGTGGACGTCATCCCGCCGGACGAGGACGGCCGGCTCTCGGGGTTGGGCAAGCCGGATTGAGTGGGCCTTCTCGCGCGGGCCACAGGCTGAGGCAAGGGAGGCTGGCCGACCTTGATGATGATGTCGCGGAACTGTTCGGGATCATCGAGCCGGCCCAGGGTGTTGATCGGAAACTGAAAAGCCTGGTTCGCGGTGGCGGGCGGCTGCCCCAACTGTCCGGCGGGCGCGTCCAGGTTCTGGTTCTGGATCGCCCGGGCCACATCGATCGGCGTCATGCTGAGCGCCGCCAGCTTTTGCGGGTCGAGCCAGGTTCGGATGCTGTAGTCGCGCTGGCCCATGTAGTTGATGTCCGACACGCCATCCACGCGCAGTAACTCGTCCCTGACATAGATGGTGGCGAAATTGCTGAGGTAGACATCGTCGAAGCGGCCGTCCGAATAGAAGTTGACGATCATCAGCATGTCCGGCGTCTTCTTCCGGATCGTGATGCCCTGTTTCTGGACCGAGGTGGGCAGTTGCTGCATGGCCAGGGCGACACGGTTTTGCACCATGACCAGGGCCGTATTCAGATTGGTGCCGATTTTGAAGGTGAGCGTCAGCGAGTAATTGCCGTCGTTGCCCGATTGCGAGGACATGTACAGCATGTTCTCGACGCCGGTGACCTGCTGTTCGATGGGGGCGGCCACCGTGTCGGCGACCACTTGCGCGTTCGCTCCCGGATAGCTGATGGCCACCACCACGCCCGGCGGCACGACGCGGGGATACTGGGCCACCGGCAAGGAGAACAACGAGATCAACCCGGTCAGGGCGATGACCAGCGACACCACGGTCGCGAAGATCGGACGATCGATGAAGAATCGCGAGATCATGCGCGGGGGTCCTTGTTGTGAATTTGTGAATTTGTGAATTTGTGACCTGAGTGTTCTTGCTCTTCCCTGATCCGGAAGTGCAGGAAACAGAGTGACCAAATTCACAAATTCACAAATTCACAAATTCACATTCACTTGGCTCGCGGTGTTGAATCTGGAGCCGCTCCGAACGACCGCATCGGTCGCTGGTCCGGCCTCACCTTCATCCCCTCGTGGACTTGCTGCAGCGCGCCGACGACGACCCATTCATCCGCCTTCAGTTCCTTCGAGATGACGCGAAGCCCGTCTTCCTGCAGCGCTCCCGTGGTGACTGGCCGCTTTTGCACCTGATTGTCGGCATCGACCACATAGACGAACTTCCTTCCCTGGTCTCCCGACTGAATGGCCCGGTCGATGACCAGGAGCGGCTTGTACGGTTCGCCGATGTTCAGGCGGATGCGCACGAACATGCCGGGCTTCAGAAGCCGGACGCCCTTCTCCGGTTTGAGATTGGTGAAGATGCCTCGCACCGACAGGCTGCCCGTGGCCGAGTTGACCTGGTTGTTCAGGAAATCGACCGTCCCCTTGTGCGGGAACCCTTCTTCCCCCTGCAGGCCCATGGACACGGGAGTTTCGGCCCCTTCGCCGAACGACTTGATCCGTTGCTCGTTGATTCCCTTGTTGATCGTCTGGAGGGTGCGCTCATCCATTTCAAAATAGGCGTACATCGGATCGAGGGACACGACCGTGGTGAGCAGCGTCTGGTCCTGATTGACGAGGTTGCCGAGGGTGAGATTGTAGCGGCCGACCTGGCCGTCGATCGGCGTGACGACCTTGGTGAATTCCTTGTTGAGCTTGTAGACTTCCAGGCTCTTTTGCTGGGCGTTGACGCGGGCCTCGGCCTCGTCCACGGCGGCGGCGTACTGATCGAGGGCCTGCTGGCTGACGGCGCCTGGTGTCTCCTTGTTGAGTCGCTCGTAGCGGGCCAGCGTGGTCTGGGCCAGTTTCAGTTGCGCGTCGTAGAGTTTGACCTGGCTCTGGGCCTGGTCGAGTTGGGCCTGGTAGGGTCGCGGGTCGATCTCGAACAGGAGATCGCCCTTCTTGACGAACGATCCTTCCTTGAACGGCATCTTCCCATCCTTGGTGGGCGACACCAGGTAGCCGGTCACCCGGGCGATGATGTTGACCGAGTTGACCGCGTCGGTCCGGCCGGTGAAATCCACATAGTCGTTGATTTCCTTATCGGAAATGGGACGGCTGACCGGCACCGCCGGCGCCTCGCCCGGTGCGACCTGTGGCCGTCCCTTCTTCTGGCAGCCGCTCGCTCCCGGGAGAAGAAAACAGCAGAGCAGAACACACATCCAGGACCGAGGGTTCATGGATCGGTTCCTTTGTTCCTGAAGGGTCATTGTGGTTAGCCGCGACGCGAGTCTTCGAGCGGAGCGTGTGGCGATCAACCGCAGGACGCGCTCCGCTCCGAGGACTCCGCGTCGCGGCTAACCGGATCGAGTCCGCGTCCAGCCGTCACTTCTTCTGCGCTTTCTGCTCGATCTTCGCCCAGGTGTCGCGCAGCGTTACCGTGCGGTTGAACACCAGCGATTCCACCTTCGAGTCCAGCGCATCGACGCAGAAATAGCCCTGGCGCTCGAACTGGTAACGCATGCCGGGCTTCGCGCCGCCGACGCTCGGCTCCAGACGACAACCTGTCAGCACCTCCAGCGACTTCGGATTCATGTGCTCCAGATAGCTCTTGCCTTCCTCGACCGCGTCGGGATCGGCCTTCGCGAAGAGGTAGTCGTACAGCCGCACTTCCGCCGGGATCGAGTGTTCCGCCGACACCCAGTGAATCGTCCCCTTCACCTTGCGATTCGCTCCCGCCATGCCGTGACGTGAGTCCGGATCGAGGGTGCAGCGCAACTCGACGACCTTGCCGTTTGCGTCCTTGATCGCCTCGACACACTTGATGATGAAGGCATAGCGGAGGCGTACTTCACGGCCGGGAGCGAGACGGAAATAGTCCTTGGGCGGGTCTTCGCGGAAGTCGTCCTGCTCGATGTAGATCACCTTCGAGATCGGCAGTTTCCGCGTTCCCGCCGTTGGGTCTTCCGGATTGTTGACCGCCTCCAGATGCTCGACCTGTCCGTCGGGGAAGTTCTCCAGCACGACCTTGAGCGGCCGCAGCACTCCCAGCACGCGCAAGGCGCGCTTGTTGAGGTCCTCGCGAACGCAGTTCTCCAGGACGCTGACGTCGATGGTCCCCTCGTACTTGGAAACGCCGATCTTGGCCGCGAAATGCCCGATCGCCTCGGGCGTGTAGCCGCGACGGCGAATGCCGGCGATGGTTGGCATGCGCGGATCGTCCCAGCCGCGCACATGGCCGTTCTTGACCAGTTCGAGCAATTTGCGTTTGCTCATGACCGTGTAGGTCAGGTTGAGCCGGGCGAACTCGATCTGCCGCGGGACGTAGATGCCGAGGTTCTGGATGTACCACTCGTAGAGCGGCCGATGGTTCTCGAACTCCAGCGTGCAAATCGAGTGCGTGATGCCCTCGATGGAGTCGCTCTCGCCGTGCGCCCAGTCGTACATCGGATAGATGCACCACTTGTCGCCGGTCCGGTGATGGTGTGACCGGAGGATGCGGTACATGACTGGATCGCGCAGGTTGAAGTTGGCCGAGTTCATGTCGATCTTTGCACGCAAAGTGCGCGCCCCATCGGGGAACTCGCCCATTTTCATGCGGCGAAAGAGATCGAGGTTCTCGGCAATCGAGCGATTCCGATAGGGCGACTCGTTGCCGCCCGAGGTGAGGGTGCCGCGCGTCTTCGACACTTCGTCGGACGTCAGATCGCAGACATATGCCTTGCCGGCCTCGACGAGTTGCTCGGCCCACAAGTAGAGCTGCTCGAAATAGTCGGAGGCATAGAGGACGTTGTCCCACTGGAAGCCGAGCCAGCGGACGTCGTCCATGATGGAATCGACGTATTCTTGCTCCTCTTTGGAGGGATTGGTGTCGTCGAAGCGGAGGTTGCACTTGCCGCCGAACTCGCGCGCCAGGCCGAAGTTGAGACAGAT
>JBBSDR010000749.1:0-4525 GCA_038240465.1 Gemmatales bacterium | reverse complement strand
GCCGGGTGCCCCTCTTGGGGGCGGAATGTTACCCCCTTCCAAACTTTTCCCGGCATGTTGTAACCGGGCCGCCACGAAGAGCGCCACCTCGAACCGGACCCTGCCCTGGCCGCTGTCACAAGTCGATGCGCTCGATCAAGCGGAGGCGATAGCGGTCGCACAGCGTTCGCAGCCGCCATCGGCGCGTCCTGTCCGGGACCGGCTGGACAGTAGTCTCTGCCTCCTCACCGGAGTCCAGGGCCGGCCAGTCCGCGGCCTGCAACTCCTGCCACTTCGCGAAGTCCGGGGCGGACATCAGGGACTCGACTTCCGCCAGCACGTTGTTGAGGTCCTCCTCTGTCGGCCCGTCGCGCACCGGCAGCGGGGCGTCCCGCAGCGCCCGCTCTTCGCGCTTCCGCGCGCTCTGCCAGACGCCGACGAGGTTCTGGGTAAACCACAGGGCGATCCCTGCCAGGTAACCGCGAAACTCGGCCTCCGTGGTGCCGGCAAAGTTGCGCAGCAGGAGGCAGTCCTCGTCGCGGAGGTACAGATAGAGCATCTGCATGACATCTTCGGCCAGCGTCAGGTCCAGGCGGTGGCGGCGCAGGAGTTGGCGAATCGGGAGCAGGGCGGACTCCTCCGCAATCTGCCACAGTTCGCCCCACGCCATCGCCTCTTCAGCCAGGCAGCGGTCGATCACTTCGTTTAGGCGAGCGGCAGGTTCAAACATACCCGGTGGGACAGGCGTCTCGCCTGTCCGGACAGGCGAGACGCCTGTCCCACCGGGTAGTTCACCTCTTGCCGGTCGCCTTACCGGCATGGGAACGCGCCTCCGATCGAGAGAAACGTCTCCTCCTGGAAAACAGCGCGATGCCTGGAGCGGGCGACCGGCCGTTTGCTGTCTTTCGACTGGCGATTCATGGTTGTGCCTCGACTGGTGATGAATCCGGCAGCCGTTCCTCCACCTCGACGACGAGGCGTGAGAACGGCGCGCGCGGAAGGGCAACCATCCTTGCTAGTCGTTTTTCGGGCCTGGAGGTGGACAACAAAAATGGCGAAAGTGCAAAAATAAGTAAAGTTTCGTCGATTCGACCGCTCGCTGGCCTCTGACCGCCGCGAATCAACAAGGTCCAGCGCGCACGGCGACCGATCACCCGGCCGGGGGAGGGTGTGGGGGAGGTGGAATGAAACGAGTCCATTTGCACAATAATGGACGTGTGTTCATTTTACAAGGGGTTGACCAACCATCAAGGCGAGCATCGGCAAAACTTCGCCTCCGCGCGGCGAGAAGCGTTACGAGGGCGAAGCGGCGCTGGAGCAACGGGAGCAACGGAGGCAAGAGTCCGCTGCTCAGGAAGTGTACAAGGAGAGGTACCGGAGCGTGGAACCGGGCAATGCAGACCTGAAAGAACAGCGCGGGCTGCGCGTGTTTCGCTGCTTCGGGAAGGAGAACGGCATCGCAGACGTTCACGTTTGCCGTCGCGTTGCGCGGGCTGCGCGTGTTTCGCTGCTTCGGGAAGGAGGGCATGCGCACCCGGACGGGGCTGACGGTCCTGGCTGGCAACGGCCTCAAGATCGTGCCGGCCCTCAAAAGACGACAGCACGCGCCGTGGCCACCCTCTATCCCGGAAAAGCAGCTTGCCTGAAGCTGGACGATCTCGTCAGCGACCGGAGTGCTGCGAAGACCCCAGTCGCATACGCTTCTGGCTCGCCTTGAAAGACCGGAGTGATGCGAAGACTCCAGTCGCTTACGCTCCTGGCTCGCCTTGAAAGAGTTGTTCAACTGTCAGGATCCGTTACAATCAACTTCGCCCTGATCCCTCCCCGAACGATGCACGCCAACCATGCCCTTCTTCCATCCCGAACTGCTGTTCTGGTTCCTGCCCCTGGCCGCCCTGCCCATCCTGTTGCATCTGCTCACGCTCCATCGCCTGCGGACAGTCGAACTCAGCACGTTTCGCTTCCTCTTCGATAGCTACGTCCAGCAGCGGCGGCGCATGCAGTTCCTCGAAGCGCTGCTGGCCATGCTCCGGACGCTCTTCATTCTCTTCCTCATCGTCATGATCTGCCGGCCCGCCGTCGAACAATCGAGCAAGCTGCTGCCGGGCGGCTCCGGCGGACGCGACGTCCTGCTTCTCGTGGATTGCTCCGCCAGCATGAACGTTCGCTCGGCCGGGAAAACGGCCCTCGAACGCGCCAAGACCGCCGCGGTCGCCATCATTGGCCGCCTCGGCCGTGAGGATCGGCTCACCCTCGTCCGCATCACCTCCCGGGCCGATGAGTTATTCAGCCGCTACACCACTGACACACGCGAAGTACGCGAGCGCCTCGAAGGCTTGCAGGCCACCGCCTCGCGGGCCAACTTGCACGCGGCCCTGCTCGGCCTGTTCGGTCCCGGTTCGCCGCGCCGCTCCAATCCCGTCGTCTACCTGTTCACCGATTGCCAGGCGACCGGCTGGCACGAGGCACGCGATCAGGGACTCGAGCGGCTCATCCCCGGCGGCACTCCCTTCTACGTCGTCAACGTCGCTCCGGAGGGCGACCAGCCCAACCAGGCCGTCCTCGGCGATGCGCCGAAGAATAATCGCGCCATTGTCGGACTGCCGTTCGCGCTCCAGCCGCGCGTCGTCAACTTCTCGAAGACCCAGCAAGCCGATCTGACTCTCGGCGTCTATCTCGACGAGAAAGAAGTCTTTCGCACACCGCTGACGCTGCAGCCCGGCGAGAGGGCCACGCCGCGCTTGCCGGCTTACATCCCGAACGAGCCGGGCATCAAGAAGGGCCGCTTCGAGATCACCAGCCGCACGCCCGATCGCTTCCCTGACGACGACAGCTTCCGCTTCACCCTCCACGTTGTGCCGCGCATCAAGGTGCTGCTGGTCAACGGCAACCCCGCGGCCGACGCCATCGACGACGAGGGCCGTTTTCTGCGCACCGCCCTGACGGCGAGGTCCTCGCAGACCGGAAGCGAGGGTAAGGCCGAGGCCGGTGACCCGTTCCAGCGTTCTCTTGAAGTGATCGAGATGCCGGAGCCAACGCTGACGGCCGAGACGCTGCGCGAGATCAGCGTGGTCATCCTCGCCAACTGCGGCAAGCTGACGCCTCCGCAGATGGAGTGGCTGCGTGAGTTCGTCAACCAGGGAGGCGGGCTGCTGATCTTTCCGGGCGATCGTGTCACCCCTCAACTTTACAACGAACAGTTCTTCCCTGTCCCCGGGCCACAGAACGAGCAACTGACCGTCGCGCGCTTGAACCCGCCGGAGGGCAATCCCGACGACGAGAAGACGTTCGAGCAGCTCGACACGCTCGACTTCACTCATCCCGCCCTGGGCGTGTTTGACAATCCCGATCCGAAGGTGAAGCACTTCAAGACGGTGCGGATCTACAAGCGTTTCAAGCTGACACTGCCCGAGAAGAAGGGCAACACCTGGCCGATGGCGCGGTTCGCCTCGGGAGCGCCTGCCCTGGTCGAGAGCCGATTTGGCGATGGCCGCGTCATCCTCGCTGCATTTCCCGGCCATCCGCGCTGGACCAACTTGCCGACGCGGCCGGATTTCGTGCCGCTGGTGCTGCGGCTGACGGAACACGTTTCGCGCGCTGCCGAGGTCGAGGCACCGTCGGCGATTGTCGCCGATGGCGTGGCGACCTTCTCCGTGTCGCGGTCGTGGGAGCCGATCAAGGCAACCGTTCGCAGTCAGACCGGACCGGCCGTGGAACAGCGACTGGAGCGAACCGGGCCGCGCCTTGTCGGTATCTTCGACCAGACCGCCGAGCGCGGCTACTACACCTTCGACGTCCGCAGCGACCGCAGCGACGCGCCCCGGTCCGCCGCGCTGGTGTTCGCCGTCAACCTTGCGCCGGAAGAGTCCTCGCCTGATGTCCTGAACAAGGACCAACTGCGCTCGCTGCTGTCCTCGACGGACTTTCATTTCGTCAACGCCTCGGCGGACGCGGCTCCGGTGAGCGAGGCGCTGGGCGGACGACGAGAACTGTGGCGGCCCTTATGGTTCATTGTGTTGCTGGTAATCATTGTCCTCGAATTCCTGATGGCCACGACCAGCGGACGATCTCGCCTTGGCGAAGAGAAGACGGAGACAGTCTGATGCAACGAATGCTGATCCTGTGCCTGATCCTGGCTGCGGCGGGTTGCTCGGGGGAGACGCCCCCGCAACGCCCCAAGGCCGATCTGACGCCGTACGAGTGGGGCAACTTTCAAGCGACGGACACGGAAGGAACGGATTCCGAGAGTCGCCCGATGCGGCTGAGCGACTCCAAGGGCAAGGTTGTCCTCGTCGATTTCTGGGCCGGCTGGTGCGGTCCCTGTCGCAGGTTGATTCCGCTTGAGAAGGAACTGGTCGCCACACTCAAGGACAGGCCCTTTGTCGTGTTCGGTGTCAGCGCCGATCGCGAACGAGAGGAGTTGCGCGACGCCGAAAAAGTAGAGGGGGTCAACTGGCGCTCGCTGTGGGATGACGGGGGGAAAGTCGCGGAGAAATGGCGCATCGGTTCGTTCCCCACTCTCATCCTTGTCGATCACGAAGGGATG
>JBBSDR010000748.1:0-4525 GCA_038240465.1 Gemmatales bacterium | reverse complement strand
GCGTGGACTCGTACAAGTCGACGGCCTGACGACGGAACTCCTCGGAGTAGTTCTTCCTGGCCATTCTCGGATCTTCTCGCTCTCCCCCCACCCATCACGGGAGCGGGATTCGGCGTGTCCAAGATCCGGGGTCAGGCCCCCGCCCTGGATCAGCCCGCCAGTGACCTGGCGCATGAATAACCCCAGCATCACGAACAGCGACGCCGAGCAGGGTGTGGTCACGGCACTATCGCGTTTGATTGATCGGGTTGGGGTGACAGTGATCCGATGACCTCGTCTTCTGCCTTTGTGTCCGTCGGTTTCCGGTTTCTCTCTGCGGGTGATCTCGCGGGCGGTGTGGTGGTACCTGCGGTATGGCTTGTTTGACCGCGATGTCGATGGGGGAAGCCGCGGCTCCTCGGCTGGTGCCGGCGGAGCGGAGCCTTGTCTGCGCGTCGCAGGCCCAGTTATTTGCGTTCGGCGTGAACGTTATTGCGCAGTGGGATCAGGGACCATGAGGGGGTGGGTCTGGCCCAGTGCCCGTCGTGGGCCCGGTCAGCGTCTCAGGTCGACGGTGCGGACTGCTACGCGGGGCTTCATCATCGGTGCTCAATGCGCGGCGTTGGCCAATGGCCGGATGTTGGCGTTGTGGTGGAAGAAGTTGTTGGGGTCCCAGGCCGCCTTCACGGCAGCGAGGTGGTCGTACTTCTCGCCGTACGCAGCTCGCACACGCTCCTCGTCCTCCTCGGCCAGGAAGTTGATGTACGCCCCCGACCCGTCCGCGTGCGGTCGCAGCGCCGCCCAGAAGTCGCGCGCCCAGGCCCGGTCACGGACGAGCATCTCGTCGTCGGTGCTGAGCGCGGCAATGTTAACTGTCCAGCGGACAGCGCGGCTGCCACCGAACGCAGTTGCCTGCTCCGGTACGCGCGCGTAGGCGCCGCCGAGAGAGAAGATCGGAACGAAACTCAGCGGCGACTCCTTGCGGGGGAGCCGCTCGATCAGGACGTCGATCACGCTGTCGGTGAGGGTTTCGAGATAGATCGCCTTCTCATATGCCAAGACTCCCCACGGAGCGCTCTGGTCGAACATCTGCTGAAGAGCGACATGCGGGATGGGTGTCACCAACTCGAAGAGGGGCGCCAATTTCCTCAACGGAGCGACGAGATCGGCATGCTCCTCGGGCGAGCCCCAGTTGACCAGGGCCACGGCAAACCCCGCTGTTCCGTGGTACTCGGCGGGCACGAACGGGGCGGGAGGAGCACTCAACCCGGCGATGAATCCACTGACCTCGTCGGGTAGTTGTTGGATGAGGTCGCGTGACAGGCGCAACGGCTCCTGCGCGTCCTGTGGGCGCCAGAAGAAGAGGCCGAGGTTGGCCATGGGGTTGAGCGGGCGGGCGGCGAACTCGAAAGTGGTCGCCACACCGAAGTTGCCGCCACCGCCTCGTAACGCCCAGAACAGGTCAGGATTCTCCTCGGCTGAGGCAGTGACGACTCGGCCCTCGGCGGTCACGAGCTCGACGGCGAGCAGGTTGTCACAACTCAGACCCCCCCACCGGCTGAGCCATCCCATGCCACCGCCCAAAGTCAGCCCCGCCACGCCGGTATGGCTGACGAAGCCACCGGGGACCGCCAGTCCGTGCTCAGCCGTCGCGCCGTCCAGCGCGGCCCACGTCGTCCCGGCGCCGCAACGCACCCGACCTGCGGCAGCGTCGACAGAGATGTGATCCAGACGGCGCAGATCGAGCATGACCTCATCATCAGCCGCCGCGTGTCCCGCAAACCCGTGCCCGCCCCCCCGCACCGTGAGACCCCCGGATCGCCTCCGACAGGCACTCACCACACTGGCCACCTCGGTCGCCGTTGCAGGTTGCGCAATCACGCACGGCCGGCGCCGGATAGCACCGTTCCACACCGCAGACTCAAGGACAGACTGATACCCCGCATCGTCCGGGGTGAACGCGTAGCCAGGGAGCAGCCCGGTCAGTTCCCCTACCGTGTCGCCATCATTCGCTGACATGATCACCTCCGCGTCTCACGCAACGCGCCACCGCGCGGCGCCGGACGGCAGACGCCGGACAGACTCGCGGGCGGTGGTCTGACGCGTTCAACCAGCCAGAGCGAGCCGCCGCGGGGCGGGCCAACGGCCGCCGAGTACTGCCCACTCTACTCACGCGGATCCCTCCCGTCAGCAGACAAATAGGTCGACCTCCATCCCCACCCCACCGTCATTCCCACGCCTGTGGCCACGTAATGACTCGGCGACGTGAGGCGAGTCTGGTGGTTCGGGAACTGTCCCGAGCTCACCGTGTCGCAGGCTTGCGAAGATAAGCGGAGAGCGGAAACAGCGACCACTTGACCGCTGACCCGGAGGTCAACTCGATTGCGAGCGGGTCGCGCGAGCTGGTGAAGGGACTGCACGCTCCCTGTGTCGCCAGCAAGGACATCTCCATGCTGAGGTGTTTGGGCTGCGCTCCGCGGGCAGTTCCCGTGCACAGGGGTGGGCCTCAAGCCCGCGATGGCTCACGTCCTGACAGTCATAAGCGCTACCTCGACCGTCTCCCGCTGCCCGATTGTGGGGTGCTGGCTGTGGCAGTCGTGGGTAGGGAGAGACAAGATGGGAGCATGTTTGTCGACATCGTTGCCGAAGAGGCCGCCGATGGCGCCCTGGGCGAGTTTTACGAGCAGCAGAGGGCCGCTTGGGCTTCCTCCCGAACTTCGCTGCCGTGTTCTCCACACGACCAGAAGTGGCCAAGGCCTGGACCGTGCTGAACAAGACTGTCCGCGATGGGATGGACCGCCGTCGCTTCGAGATCGCCACTATCCGGCGCAGCCCGGGCGCTGCGCTCGACGTACTGCACCGCTGCCCATTCCAAGTTTCTGCGCGACGAATGTGACGCCGGGGCCACCATGCGCGCCATCTCCGAGGATCCGACCGGCGCGCGGCTCAGCGAACAGGACCGCGCCGTCTATGGGTTCGCGGCTCTGATTGCGGTGGACGCGTCATCGATCCACAGGGGCACGTCGATACGCTCCGTGGCCTGGGGCTCACCGATGCTGACATCGTGGACATCGTTTTCGCGGCGGCCGCCCGTTCTTTTTTCGCCCGTGTTTTGGATGGACTCGGGGGCCCCAACTCGATCTCCGGACCGCGGGTGCGTTCGCGCCGGACATCCTTGGGTCGATCGTGGTCGGACGTCCGGTCGCTCAGGTCTGCCCAGCGCCCGCGACCTCCCGAGGGCGGCACCGGGCCGGTTTCCGGCCGACAAATGGCGATCAATGTCGCCCATCAACGCGCGATTATGCACAGTCCATAGCCAGGTGAAGATCAACGCACTCGTTCAGCACTGTCGAGACCAATGCCGCGCCCATCGACGTGTGTACGAGCGTGTCTGGCTGGCACACACTACGAGAAGAAGTATCTCGCGGTGAATGATCGGGCCGGCTGCTTCGGCGTCGTCATGGGGTCACCAGTTGCTGGCGACGAGCGATCGACCGCCGCCGAAGAGGGCGCATCCCGTTGCCGCTGAGGTAGCCTCGCGCGCAGGCAAATCGCCCGCGTCTGCGTGGACCGCATGAGAAGATCGATCTGCCAGATTTAGACGCTCGTTCGGTGGTGAGGAGGCGGCGATGTCCGGTCAGGTGGTGCTAGATCGGGAAGCTATCGGCGAATTGTGCCGCAAGCATGACGTCAGTCGGCTGGTCGTATTTGGGTCAGCCGTCACGGGCCGGTTCGACGCGTCGGGCAGCGATGTGGACTTCCTTGTCGAGTTCGGCAAAGGTCCAGTTGGGGGACAGTTCGATGCGTACTTCGGGCTGAAGGAAGAACTTGAGGGGTTGCTGGGACGGCCGGTCGACCTGGTTGCTCTCGCGGCGTTCGAGAATCCATACTTCGCAGCGTCGGTGACGAAGAGCGGACGGGAACTGTATGCAGCCTGACGCGCCAGCGCTGTTGTGGCAGGCGCCGGGCAGCGAGGTTCATCCTTGACTTTCTGAATGGCCGGACGTTCGGAGAGTACGAGCGGGATCTGATGCTGAGGTCGGCCGTCGAGAGGCAGTTCCAGAGCATCGGCGAGGCTCTCAATCGGCTCAGCCGGGTCGATCCCTCGACCGCTCCAGGGTGCCTGAGCTGCCGAGGATTGTCGCCTTTCGCAACGTTCTGGTTCACGGGTACGCAGCCATCGACGATGCGCTGGTATGGGAGGTGGCTGCTGCGCGCGTCCACGTTCTCGTCGAGTCCTTGGAGGGACTGCTGGCAGAGGCTCCGAAGCTGTGACTCCTCTCCGTGTCGCCGCGATCGGTGCCGCACTTATTCCCCATTTATTGCGTCGGGAGTCCTCCTGTGGGGTCATAGTGGAGCAAGCAGCCGAGAAGACTCAGGGTGTGTTATCGCAGGTCAAGGCGTTTTTTGGCAAGTCAGCGCACAGCCGAGATCTCGAGCGGTGAGGAACAAGGGGTCGCAGGTTCAAATCCTGTCAGCCCGACCATTGTCAGCCCGACTGTCAGCCCGACTGTGTGTCAGCCCGACTGTGTCCGGCGCAAGGAAG
>JBBSDR010000747.1:0-4531 GCA_038240465.1 Gemmatales bacterium | reverse complement strand
CCTGCTGGAACGAACCCTGGTGGTGGTCATCGGCGAGTTCGGCCGGTCCCCGAGGATTCAAACTCAGGGCGAACCCGGACGGGTTCACTGGCCGGATTGCTTCTCCGCCATCCTGGCCGGAGCCGGCATTCGCGGCGGCGCAGTCTACGGGGCGTCCGACAAGATCGGGGCGTTCGTGAAAGACAGGCCGGTGCGGCCGCAGGACCTCGGCGCCACGATCTATCACGCCCTTGGCGTGCCGCTCGAGACCCGCCTGGGCAAGGACGGCGGTACGCGCCCCATCACCACGGGCGAGCCGATCAAGGAACTGTTCGGCTGAGCGGTTACGAAATAACTCCATCGTTTAGCCGCGAGCCTCTGGCGAGCGGGTGCCTGCCAGAAGTTGCGTGCCACTTGTGATTTTCGCACTGGCACGCAACTTTTTTGCCGCAAGCGCCGGTTGTGCCACGCCCAAAGAGTTGGCGGTGCGGGGGTATCGAGGGCGAGGGCCTTGTCGCAGAGATCGGGGATCCCTTTCAGTCCCTCGCCGCGTTTCACGGTTATCTTGCCCTCCGAACTCAGGGGTTCGGGGTTTGACCCATTATTGACCCCGATGGGACGGTTCTCAAGACGGCTCGCCGAGGCTGGCGTCCTTGAGGTTGGCCACCGATTCCGCGAAGCACGCCGGCTGATAAGCGTACTTGCGCTTTGGTAACATCGACCGTGGTCTCGGGGCCTCTCCCTGTTTCCGTTTCTCCCTTTTTCCGTTTCCGCGGCATCGTCGACCCTGACGCGATCCCGCAGCCGAGATAGAATACAAGAATAGGAAGAATGAAGAAGAGAACGCCCTAGGTGGGGAAAGACAGACGAGAAAGGACGACATTATGGAGCCAGTAGACAGTGCCGACCGCTGGCACCAGTGGTCTGTGAAGGGCGATGCCTGTGTCCTCGCGCGCGTGATTGAAGGTCTCGACGCGAGGCACCCGTCCGGGTGGGAACGGCTGTGCGGCGATGCTCTGGTACCCTTCCAGTCGTTAGTCCGCCCCGGCTCCGCCTGGTATGCTCTGGCGGCTGCCCCGACCTATGCGGCCGTGACCTTGAGCGTCGAGCGGGTGCGGGACGCCGAACTGCGGGGCGGCCGCGTCTGGTTCGCGGCAGGCCCCAACTACCCTCCGCAACAGGCGGCCACCGCCGCCGCCGTATCGGTGGGGAGCATCCCGGGTGCCTGGGACCAGATCATGCGGTTCCTGGACGAGGGCATCGTCCCCGCCGCCCGGGCCGTGTCCGGGGCCTTCGTCCTGATACCCACCGTGGAAGACCTGTTCTTCGGCGATCTGTCGACCGACCTGGGCAATCGGCTGCGGAAGTTCTCGCAAACCGCCAGGAAGGTGCTGCCTCTCGATCGCGCCGAGGCCGGCCTGTGGCATGATTTCGTGATCGGCGCCTATCGCGCCAGGGCGGTCATCGACGAGTCGCGCCTGGTCGCCTGGCTCGTTCACGAAACCTGGCGGAGAGAGGATGCGTTGGAGCTGAGCCTGCTTTTCTTCGACCAGTGCCTCCTGCTGTCGCGATATGCGGAAGAGGTTTCGGCCGCATGACGATCTCCATCGCCGACGCCTGCGCCCTCGTCCAAAGCAAGACCCCCGCTCCGGTCATCCTCGTCGATACCTGCAACTTCCTCGATATCTTCCGCGCGGACCCGGCGAAGCCGAGGGCGCCTCACCAAGAAATCCGAGCGGCGGCTGACCTCCTCGACCTGTTGACCGCCAGGCCGGATGCAGTGCATCTGGTGGTGCCGGAGCTTATCCCGCGAGAGTACACAGACCACGCGACCCCGATCCAGACGAAGTTCGGTGAGTGGACCGAGCTTCACGACGCGAACCAGGACTGGCTCGTCGAGGCCTGCCTGTCCGTCGCGCTGGCGCTGCCCATGCCCATGCCCTACAAGGTTCACCCCCACGGGATCGCCGCCCTGCTCCGTGGCCTGGCGGATGCGCTCCTGGCGAAGGCCAGCGTCCTCCAGCGCGATCAAGCCTGCCTGGATCGGGCAGTACAGCGGCTGATCAACAAGGACCGGCCATCCCACAAGAAGGAGATGAAGGACTCCATGAACCTGGAGCAGTGTCTCGAGCTGAGCCGCCGACTGCAGCTCGCCGGTTTTGCGAAATCGCGGGTATGGGTCAGCTCCAACACCAACGACTTCGCGCAGACAGCGACAAGCTCCCTCTTGCACGCCGATCTCCAGGGCAAATTCACGACTGCAGGACTCAAGTATTTCACGTCAATCCGGGCCGCCCTCGGTCACCTGCGCGCAGCGGGTGAAATCTAGAGTGGTCTACGGGGCCTGTCCCTTTTTCCGAGTCTGAAGGCCGAAAGGGGTCAAACCCCGGACGGGTTGACCGGACGGGTTGACCGGCCTCGCTCCACGGGGCAAATGAGAGTTGTCGCTCCTTCCTCAAACGCCGGCGCGTTGACGGAACTGCTGCAGGGTCTCTGTCTCAGCAGCGGCATCCATCCAACGGTCGAGTTGGTCGCCATCCGTGCAGGCGCCAATGGCGGCGGCGAGTTCCTCGGACACTTCTGCTTGATACCAGTTTCGGAGGACTCGCAGCAGCGAGTCGGCTTTGCCCTCAGCTTTGCCCTCGGCCTTGGCCTTGGTGGTTGTGTCGGCGAGCAGTTCGGCGATGATAGGAGACTCGATCATTGAAAATCCCTCCAGGGCATTCTTCCAAGCGTTGAGGCGACCGACGCGCTCGGCGAAGAGCCGCGTCAAGGCATAGCCACTGCGCCGCTGCAGGTCCGTTTCCGCATGGGCGAGTTGACGCCAGCGCTGAATGATACCGTTTTCCTCGCCCCGTTTCATCAGCGGAATGAAGGGGAGTAACTCACGCGGCGCGGTGCCGGACTCGATCTGATCCAGCAGAGCGCCAGCGTCAAGCGTCTCCAGGTTGATTTCAATGGGCCGCAGCGTCCATTCGGCGGTGCTGATCACGCACTGGCGCGCCGCGTCGCCCACCCCGGTCAGATTGAGGACGATGGCCAGCAGCTCATAGCGGTCGCCGGGCAAGGGTGCTGGCTTGACCGTCAGCCACAACAGGCCGCCCGCCAGCATCAGGCGTCCCGGCATGGTCGCGTCCGGCACTGTCTGGATCTCCATCAGCGCCGCGAAGGGGATACCCCCGCGCTGCAAGTCGGCGAGTTCCGCGATGCTGTCGCAGATCCGTTCGGTGACGCCGGGTAAGGTCAACTGGGTTTGCAGCCAGCGCTCGAAGCGCAGTTGCTGGGGAGTCAAGCGGAGCAGCCAAGAGAACAGAAGGGCGCCGGCGCGTTGGAGCAGATAACGTGCGGACAGGTCGTAACGGGTTCGTGGAGGCAGGGGCAGATCCATCGTGATTCTCCGTTGCGACAGGGGAGGAGACAGCACACGAGGGATTCTACCCAGCTGACGGCGAACGAGACATGCTCGGCACTCGGAGACTTGCACAATCGACCTGCCCGCGCCGTTCCGATGCTGAGCGTCAGCTTGACGCAGTGACTTGAGGACAGCATCAGCTTCCACTCTGGCGGAGCGAGGAGGCGCTTGCAAGGGACCGTGATGGATGGGACACTCGTGACAGAGTCGATGCTCGACTCCATCTCGCCGCCCTTGAAGGAAAGCGCTCCCATGAGCCAGCGGTCCCTCCTGTTTGCCGCCATCGCCCTCCTCAGCGGTTCCGTCTCGTCCACTGAGCCGACGACGAAACCCAACATCCTGTTCATCTTCACCGACGACCAGTCGTACAAGACCGTTGGTTGCTATCCGGAGTCTGCCCCGAAGGCGACCTGTATCTGACTCTTGCGAACGATTGGGGCAAATTCCTCGATCTGCCACCGGACTCGGAGGTGTGGGAGATGCTGTGGGCGCGGCTGATGGAGGTCAACGAGTCTTGGCGGAGCAAGCGGGCGGCAAGGAAGAGGAAAGTTAGGATTGACTATTGCTTGAAATCGCCCGGTCCTTTCTTCGCACTGAAAACGAGAAACGCCACAAGCTGTGATTCTTGTGGCGTTTCTGTCAGCTACCCGGCCTGGATTTGAACCAGGACAAAGAGAGCCAAAATCCGATCACCGCTCGCCGCAAGTCTATGACCATTCAGGACTCTCGTCAAGAGCCGCAGTCGCTTACCGCCCTGCTTACCGCCGATCCTCAGTTGGCCCGGCTGATCGAGGTCTGGCCGACCCTGGCTGAGTACATCCGGGCTGCAATCCTGGCGCTGGCCGGGATAGTCAAATGAATGTGCCAGCGGATGCAGGCCGTTGAGAAGTAGACTCTCGCCTTGTTCTGCGGACGTTGCTGTTTCAGTCCAGATTCACCGGGTAATACCTTGTAAATTCCTACACTCAGTGAAAAGCGAAATTGACCGTATTCGCAATGTGATACCAGGGGGCTTAATCACCTAGCACCAAACGGTTTCTTGGATCTTAATTATCAAGAATAGAGCGGCACGGTCCGGCCCGCGCCGCGCCGGCGGGCATCAGTGACAATACCAGGCGGCGATTTCCAAGCCAGGGCAGG
>JBBSDR010000746.1:0-4538 GCA_038240465.1 Gemmatales bacterium | reverse complement strand
CATCCTTCATGGTCTCGGATGCCAGGCGCGAGGTGGCGTTGGGGTCGAGGCAGAACAGGTTCCACGGCTCCTTCAGGAAGCCTTGCTGCCGGATGTACCACTGGCCGTTGTCCGCGACGTCCAGAGGGAAGACGGCGCAGACGACGGGCTTGTATTTGAAGCTGTTGCCTTCCGCCATGCCGATCTTGTGCAGCACACAGCCCTTGTTGAAGAACACACACCAGCCGCCCGACACTCGCAGCGTCGGCTGGCTTCCCTTGCGCCAGTTGCTCAGATATCCACCCTTCTCGATCTTCTTGCGCGCCTCTTCGCGCAGATGGGGCAGAACCTTGGGCAGGGCTTCGTCGATGCGCGCGATGTCATCCGGTGTCACCGGCGGCTTGCCTTTTTGACAGCAGATGCCTTCACAACCGCGGCCGAAGATGCAATCGAATTTCGCCTCCGCCAGATTCAGTACGGGCAAGCTGCCGAGCATGGTCTACTCCTCAAGTGGTCGCCGGTCCTCAATGGACCTGCCGTTTTCGCGCCAGCGCCTGACACACCAAATCATTGGCCAAGTCGCGGAAGGAGAGTCCGACGGCCCTCAGGACACCCGCCAGGCCGGCGGTTGGGCTGATGTCGGGATTCGGGTTCGCTTCAAGGATAAACGGCTGGCCGTCCCTGTCCAGTCGAAAGTCGATACGCCCGTAGTCGCGCAGGCCCAGAACAGTGAAAGTTTGCAGCGCGAGCCGTTGCAGTCGCTCGCTCAGATCGGCCGATACGTCCGCGATCTCTCGATAAGGCGTCCGGGCATACTCGGCCGAGCCGTCGCTCCACTTCGACTCGTAGGTCACGATCGGCCAGCGATCGGCTGACGGCTGAAACTCGAATTCCGCCACCGGCAGCGCCACCCGCCATGCGCCCGAGTGGGACTCGCGGACCTCGGAGCGAACGTCCTGGCGCGTTTCGATGACCCCGACCGTCAGTTCTCGTCCGGCGAGATACTCCTCGATCAGCACCCGGCCGCCGAACCGTTCGAGCAGGGAAACTGCCTGTCGGTGCAACTGGATCGCCGATGTGACAACGCTTGTCTGTTCGATGCCAACGCTGGCGTCATGGTCGGCCGGCTTGACGATCAAGGGCCAGCGTATCACCTGCCCTGTCCGATCCGAACGCAATTCTCCCGCTCCCAGACACAATCGCGGATCGTCCAGCGCCGCAACCGTCAGAAAGTCCGCCGTCGGCAGGCCCGCACCGTGCAGGACGAGTTTCGTCAACGGCTTGTCCCGCGCCAGGCTCAGGGTCGATGCCGGCGAACCCGTAAAACCCAGGCCGAGCCAGTCGAGCAAGCCGGCCACACAGGATTCCGACTCGCTCTCGCCGGGGATACCCTCGAAGAGATTGAAGACGACATCGGCTTCCACCCGGTGGATATCGCGCACCAGGTCTTCGGGGTTGCGACCGACACCCAGCCGGCTCACGCGATGCCCGGACGCCGCGAGCGCCTCCGAGACATGATCGACGGTCAGGAGGACTTCGGCTTCCGACTCGGCCTCGGGGTGGTCCGCCGCCAGCACGGGTTGATTATAGAGGATGAGAACGTGAGCCATCGGCCTCATCCTTTCTCGTCAGGGCCTCTTCGACAATGCGGCGAATGAGGCGTTCGTGGCTCCAGCCGGCAAGGCGGCTCAGGAGGACCAGATCGCTCGACTCCGGGTTGAGGCCAGGCAGCGGATTGGCTTCGAGGAAGAACAATCCTCGCTCCGGATGCAACCGGAAGTCGATTCGGCATACGTCGCGGCAGCCCAGGGCGCGATAACAATCCAGCGCCGCTCGTTCGATCGAGTCCAGCAGGGCGGTGGGATAGGCCGGCTGTTCGTAGCGGACCCGCCTGCGCCAGTCGCGTTTGACTTCGAGGCTGTAAAGGAACGGCCGCGACGGATCGGCCGCCAGAGGCACCACACGCATGATACCGATCGCTTCGGGCCGTGTGTTGCCAATGATGCCGACGGTCAACTCGTCGCCGTCGATGAACTCTTCCAGCAGGACCGGCTGGCGATGATCGCGGTGCAGTTGCGCCACGACCGGGGCCAGCTCCTCCTCCTGGCGGACGAGACAGGTCCCGCGAATGCCCTTGCTCGAACCCTCCCAGGCCGGCTTGGCGATCAGCGGAAAGTCGGGATGACAGCCGCAACTCTGGTCGAGGGCAATCTCGACGCCGACCGGCACAGGACAGCAGCCGGCCACGAGGCGCTTGGCGATGCCCTTGTCGAGCGTCACGGCCAGTGTGAGAGGATCGGAACCGGAATAGGGGATGCCGAGCATGTCGAGGACGGCCGGCACGCGCGCCTCGCGCGAACGGCTGATGCCATGTCCCTCGGCCATGTTGAAGACGAAATCCGGGGGTTCGGTCAGGAGTTGTCGCAGCAGTTCCGGGCCATCCCCCAGGACGCGAACCTCGTGTCCCAGGCCGCGCAGGACAGCGGCAATCACTTCGATAGTCGCGGGATCGTCGTACTCCTCCTGCCAGTCGTCAGGCAGGGGAGACGTCAGGGAAGGAGGAGGAACCGCAGCCTTCAGATCGCAGGTGATGCCGATTCTCATCCTTGAGACCTTCAGGATAATTATGCTCTGGCCGCTTGCGGCTTGGCGGTCCTCGGCACCGCCAAGCCGCAAGCGGCCAGACATCTGGCGACGACTAACTACCTGCTGTTTCCGGTCCGCACCCGTTCCGCGAAACGACACGCAACGGAAAAGCGTGCGCCGAAGCCTCTTCCACCGGGACAGGAAGGGACACTTCTCCGCCGCATTTCCCGTTCTTCTCGCAGCTGCTCTCGGCCTTCGCTTTCGAGCGCTTCAGGCTGGCGCGTCGAGCCATCCGCTCGTTGTTCTCGGGCATCAGCACAGTCGGCGAACCGGCCATCATGGAACTGACGCTCTGGGCCTTCTTTTTCTTCGGCTTGCCGTTGCGCGCCGGCCTGGCTGCCTCTCGCTTCTCCGGCGGCGCCTTGTCCTCGGACTGGTAGCGGACCAGCATGCCCTCGTAGTTGCGCAGCACGACGGCGTCGTCGGACATCGACACCAGATAGTTCGGCATCAGCGGGATCTTGCCGCCGCCATGCGGTGCATCGACAACATACGTCGGTACGCCGAGGCCCGACATGTGGCCGCGCAGCCCTTCCATGATCTCCATGCCCTTCCAGACCGACGTCCGGAAGTGGCCGGCGCCGATGACCGGATCGCAGTGGAACAGGTAGTAGGGACGGACCTTGATGCGCAGCAAGGCGCGCATCAGGTCGCGCATCGTTTCGAGCGAGTCGTTGACGCCCTTGAGCAGGACGGTGTGATTGTTGATCGGCATGCCGCCGCGCAAGAGCGACCTGCAGACGCGGGCCGCCTCGGGAGTGATCTCGCGGGCGTGGTTGAAGTGGGTCTGAATCCACACCTTCTCGACCGACGACAGCAGGGCGAGCAGTTCGGGATCGTAGAGCCGTTGCGGCAGGGTCACGGGAATACGCGTGCCGATGCGAATGACATCGACGTGGCGGATGGCGGCAAGGTTCTCGAGGAAGAACCGCAGCCGGGGAATGGGCAGCGTCAGCGGATCGCCGCCGGAGACGATGACGTCGC
Source organism: Gemmatales bacterium (assembly GCA_038240465.1). Lineage (GTDB taxonomy): Bacteria > Planctomycetota > Planctomycetia > Gemmatales > Gemmataceae > JBBRIK01. Next base: position 929 of record JBBSDR010000746.1, on the reverse strand, counting down.
GAACCTCGGGGTGGGCGCGGATGTATTCGATCATGCGCTCGTCGTCGCGGCTGATGGCGTCCCAGCCGCCGCGGACCATGGTCGCCCGCTTGCGGGTGCAGTAGCGGCAGTACATGGTGCAGACGTGAGTGGCGACGAGCAGCACGCGGTCCGGATAGCGATGCGTCAGTCCGGGAACGGGGGAATCCTTGTCCTCCTCGAGAGGGTCTTCCAGCTCATAGCCCGACGGGTTGGCCTGCTCCAGCGGCGACGGCACCGACTGAAGCCGGATCGGATCGCCGGGATCATCGGGGTTGATGAGGGAGAAGTAGTAGGGCGGAATGGCGAGTTTGTACTCGGCCTCGAGAGCGCCAATGGCCTCGAGCTCCTCCGGGGTGAAGCGGAGCAGATTTCGCAACTGGCGGACGGAGCGGATGGCATTCTGAGACTGCCAGCGCCAGTCGTCCCATTGGTGATCGGGAACGCTCTGCCAGAGAGGATGGCGATGCGATCGACCGGGAGGTTCTTCGTCGCGCCAATCCGGGGTGGGGGAGAGGGACCCCTCGACTTCCGAAACGCTCATCGTACAGGTGGCCTCATGGTCTGAGACGTCTCTTACAATCCCTGGGGAGTAAAGCTCCATCCTTGTCGCCGGAGGGATCCGCCTCGTGATATTCGACCCTCTGAAAGACTTTCAGCGCGCTCCTCACGACTGAGGTCTGTAAGAGTGTAGATCGAATGGGCTTTCTATCCAAGATGACTTGGAGGCAATTCCGTCCACTTTTACCAAAAAAGTTGTCTGGACCCCCTCCATCCCTCACTCTGCCTTGTATCGACAGCTTGTCCCACGGGTGTTCAGCCCAATTCCGGCTCGCGCACGAATTTCCAGGGCGAGCGGCACGGCGTCAGCGTGCCGGTTGCTTTGCGACCCCAACCGGCACGCTGACGCT
>JBBSDR010000745.1:0-4542 GCA_038240465.1 Gemmatales bacterium | reverse complement strand
GGGGGATAAATCCGCCTCGTTCTCTGGTATCCAAACAGCGCTCCGCCCGGACAAGCCGGGCGGCGGCGAGGAGGGAGAAGGAGTTCGGCCCTCTGGTATCCAAACAGCGCTCCGCCCGGACAAGCCGGGCGGCGGCGACAGAGCTTCGCTGATTCACTTTCATGCCGGGGTAATACCAGCGCGGGCTGGGAGAGACAACGCATTCCTCCCTCCCGCCGACATTCGCCGAACGAACTGCACCACTGCGCTTCCATTTTGCGAAAATCGACGCTGGAACGTCGCTTAAGCTTGCGATCCCGCACGTTCGCAGTACTCTGGAACCATATCGCCTTGAGAGAGGAGTATGTCGCATGCGCATCCATCTGGCGTCAGTAATTGTCCTCTGCGTTGCCTCGTTCCTCACGGGGGGAGCAGTGGCTGATGAGACCCCCGATTCCGCGAAGGTATCGGTGCAAGCCTCCCCGCAAGGGAAGCAGCGTCTTCGATGGCGGTTGAGTTTCGACTCCAAGGACGGCCGCGATTATCTCAAGCAACTGACAACGTTGAAGGCGATGATCGCCTTGCCCGTGGATGGTGAGGAGGGAAAATTTATCCTCATTCGCGACCTGGACAAACCGAATGTCGCTGCTGTCGAGGATCTGTCAACAGTGGATCGAATCTGCTGGATCGACGACCGGTCCGAATCGGTTCGCTCAGTCCTTTCCGCTCTACCCAAGAATGCGAAGACACAGAAGGCTGCCTTCATCATCACCTACTTCCCGATTGAACTGGAAAAGAAGCTGGCCAAACTCGAACGGAACGCAGCCAAGAAAAACCCGAAATTCCGCGATGAGGACCAGATCCTCGAAACGAACTTCAAGGTCGTTCCCAGCAAGGCAGGCGGGTATGACGTCGAGGTGAAAGATGTCCGGCTGAAGTGAGTTGTTTACCCCAACATGAGGACCAACGCTCGTCATCTGCTCCAGGGGCTGAGAAAGTGTTCCAGGAAATTTTTCTCAACTGTACAACTCGGCCAGAGTGAACTCCCGGAGGCGGGAAAGTTGCGGGTCGCGCAACGCCGTCTCTTGCAGAACAGGCACTCCAGACGTACATCGAATCGAGAGGGCTTTCTTGATACCTCGAGAATCAGGATGAGCTGGAGAAGTTGCTCGACGAGAAATTCCCCCGTCAACAATGACCGGAATGCGCTTCCGGAAAGGCAAGACAGTGACGCTAATGGAGGCTCTGGTGCCAGAGATGGCAACGGGGGCCAGGCCTTGTTCGTTCACTCAAGGGTATTCGGACACATCTCGACACCGTCGGGGCCGATGCCGGGTGCGGAGTGAGGTTATTGACGAGAGAACCAGCAACGCAAAGGAGAACTCGCGTGCCAACTTCCGTTTTCAGCCCTGAGGTTCAGGCCGCCTTCGACGCTTCCGCAACCTCCGTCACCAAGGTGGTGCAAATCGGCGGCAAGAATGTCACTATTCCAACCCCGTTCCCATCGCCGGAAGACTGGCGCGACCAGTGGATCTATTTCTTGATGGTAGATCGATTCAACAACCCCACGGCGCCGCCGAATTCGCTCTCTCAGTCAATTCCTTTCGATGGAGTGTTCGGCGGCTTCCAGGGCGGGACGCTTGATGGCGTGCGCTCCCAACTCGAGTACATCCAGGTGTTGGGCGCCGGCGCCATCTGGCTTTCGCCTGTCTTGAAGAATTGTCAATATGAGGAGGGGACGTTTCACGGCTACGGAATTCAGGATTTCCTTCGTGTTGAGCCACGCTTCTGTTCCGACCCGGCTGCTGCCAGGGCGAATCCCGCGCTGGCGGACGACCAGCTGCGCCGTCTCGTGGACGAAGCCCACGCGCGCGGCCTGTACATCATCCTCGACATCGTTCTCAACCACACGGGCAATGTCTTCGGGTATGTGTTTAATGGCCAGAAGAATGCACAGCAGGCCCCTTTTAGCAACCAGCCTTACCCGATCGTGTGGCACGACGAACACGGCAACCCCTCCTTTGCCGACATCGGCAAGGCGCCGGCGAACTTGGCGGACGACGCGGCCGTTTGGCCTGTCGAGTTGCACAGTAACGACTTCTTTCGCAGGCAAGGCCAGGGTGCCGACATCCCGCGCGCCCTCGGAGATTTTCAAAGCCTCAAGCAAATGGTAAGCGAGTCTCCTGACGTCGATCGAATCCTGATCCGAGCCCATCAGTACCTCATTGCCAGGTTTGACATCGACGGGTTCCGCATTGATACCTTCAAGGTCCCCGATCCCAAGTTCGGAAAAGTGTTCTGCAACTCCATGCGCGAGTTCGCGCTGTCGATCGGGAAAAAGAATTTCTTCACCTTCGGGGAAATCACCACGGACGAAACCACGCTCGCCGAGTTCATCGGCCGGGACACACGCGTGAACAGCGATGAGCCGATCGGCATCGACGCAGCCCTCGACTTTGACCTGGAAGGCAATCTGCAATGGGCCAAGGGCAACGTCGATCCCACTGCGTTGGCGGGTATGTATCAAGCGCGAAAGCAGGCAGAGCGCACCATCCTGACGACGCATGGCGAGGCCAGCAATTTCTTCGTCACCTTTCTGGACAATCACGACCGTCACGCGCGCTTCTATTTTCAGGACTCGACGAACCACCACCGCTGGGACGATCAGTTGACCCTGGCTCTGGGTAGCCTGTTCGGTTTCCAGGGGATTCCCTGCGTCTACTATGGCACCGAGCAGGGATTGCACGGGATCGGCAACTCCGATGGCAACGTCCGGGAAGCGTTGTGGGGCGAGCGGAACGCATTCGACCGCACCCACCCTTTTTACACAGCCCTGCAAAAAATAGCGACTGTGCATGCCCAACAGCCGGCCCTGCGGTATGGCCGGCAATACTTCCGCCCGATTTCCGGCAATGGCGTGGAGTTTGCCCAATCGACGTTCAAGGGTGGCGTGCTTGCCTTCTCTCGCATCCTGGACGCTCAGGAAGTCCTGATTGTCGTCAATCCCGCTGAGAAGGTGGCGTTTCAGGGAGAGGTCATCGTTGATGCCGTACTGAATTCGGCGCCCGGTACGTTCCGGGTGCTGTATAGCAACAAATCAGCCGCCACGGCACCCGGTCCGCTCGTCACCAAGGCGAAAGGCAGCGTCCAAATCCACGAGGTGGACGGCGGACAGACGGACGGTCCAGCGCGCGTCCTGCCGATCACACTTCAATCTCTGGAGATTCAGGTTCTGCGACGATGAACGGTGCCGGTGACCGCTACAGTACCAAGCTGAGAGGCCGCAAAGGGGCCACAAAGGGGTCAAACCCCCTACCTGTTTGCACCTGTTTCAGGACGAGTTTGGACTGTTCACTCTTTGACATTCCGGTGTTCATTCGCCCTTTTCCCTCAGCGAAAACGGCCCTCGCCGATCAACTCAGCCCGCGTAATTGGATCGGGGTTGGACCCCTTTTCCGGGCTTTCAAGATTGCAGCCTGGCGACAATCTTCTATTTATGTGGCAATCACATCCCCTTCACTGTCAATCCAAACATCGTGAAACTGGTTGAGTTGCAACACGAATTTTCCAGTCTCCATCCACTCAACAATCTGACCATTCGGAGGGGAGTCTTCAAGCCGGTCCAGCAGTTCGTGAGGATAATCAACAATGCCAATGTGATAATCATCCAGATAAAAACGCCGCACACTAATCGGTTCAACCACATACTCTTCAGCAGTCATCCATCCTCTCAGTCGCTCATCGTCCGCAACAGAAAACACGCCAGAATCTGCTGTCGAGAAGAGGGTCCGCACGAAAGCGAGGGAGCCATCGAGCAAAAACTGGATGGTGACGACATTTGGACATTGAACGACAACTACCACCTGATGATCCCGTGACTTCCCCGTATAAAACGAATCTTCGTCTCCCATAATCGTGTAGAGATGACTTTGCTCTCGCTCAAGTGACGGAACAGGGGTATCCATCTAAAAACTCCTACTTGTCTTTGGAAAGAAACGAAACATCTCCCCTAACGCAGATGCAAGTGATCCCTTACGGATGCTCTGGGAACACATTCGGGGTTCGAGAGCCTTGATTGTCGGCCCGGAAAAGGGGTCGCACCCCGAACAATTTGGATCGGGGTGCGAGCCCTTTTCCGGGCCCGCCGCTGAGGGCCAGTCCCATGTGTCCCGGCGTGGATCACCGAGGCATCGACTGTTCTTTTGCTTGGGACTCCATCAGGAAACAGCAGAAGTTTCTGACTTGAAGAAAAAAGACGCAGGATTCAATGTGTGGGTCGCTTGTATGCCGTCCACGAATCTGGCCAAGGGAGTTCCCATATCGGCACATCGATACGGTCAGTGGGCATATACTCTCTTGCCCGAATGTGCAGGACGAGCCGATCAGGTAGCACGACGCCATGTGCGAGTACATAGTGCGAGAGACTTGTTGGCCAGACCCATTCACTATCAGAATGATACGATGACGAGGGGACTTGCCTGGCGCATAACAAACAATCGCTCATCATAGATGCTGCGCCGACACAGTAGCACTGCGCCAGATAAGCTGCGAGCTTATCTTTGT
>JBBSDR010000744.1:0-4549 GCA_038240465.1 Gemmatales bacterium | reverse complement strand
GGGCGGTTCGCCGTTGGGACCGCGAGCCTTGGTGTCACAATGCAGAACGCCGTTTTTCAACTCCGCCTGGAAGAAGCCGGGCTGGTTGACACCATCGGGACCGAAGCGGATGTCGTAGAGCATCAGCCCCAGCGATTCGCTCCAGCCCGCGAGCCGCTTCTCGTTGCCGTCCGGCGGGGCGAAACTGCAGGCGAACTCCCGGCAGCCGAGATAGGGCTGGTGGAAGCACTGACCTTTCTCGACGCGGCGCTGAAACATGCCGACATACTTCGCGATGCTGTCCTGGCCGGGCGGCTCGTCGATGTCCTCGGGCCGGGTGCGCGGCTGGTTGGCCCTGGCAGTCAACATCACTGACGCCTCGATCAGGTAGGCGACGTGTTGCAGGATGAGCGAGTTGCGCTGGGTGCGGTTCTCTCCCTGTGCCCCTTCGCGGCCGGCGGAATCGACGAGGTACGGTTCGGTGGAGGCTGGGTCCTTCATCCAGCCCTCGACGTTGCGCGTCGAAATCTTGCCCTGGATCTCGTTGCGGCGAACGCCGACGAGCCGATAGTGCGGACGCTTGGGATCGGGCGGGAGCCACCACGGATCGAGGGCAGTGATGCGGCGGACGTGCCAGCGCATCTGCGGTTTGAAGAGGATGGCGTCGAGGGCGCCGCGAGCGGCCGACGGCGTCATGATCGGATACGAAAGCCGCTCGACTTTGAGTTCCGGGCGGGTAAATAGGGCGAAATCGCCCCATACCTTGACAGCGACAGTTGGGACCATAGTTAGACCTCGGTGACCTTGCGGCTGGGGAGTTTGCTTCTCTTTCGCAGGTTGATGAGTCGGCGAACCAGTTCGTCGTCGATGAGGCTCTGAAACTCTTGAGGGAGGCGAGAACGAAAGGCACTCCTCAATTCGGCGGAGGAGGCGATCCGATCAACGGATTCCCCGAACGAGGAGTAAACAGAAATCAGTGTGGCTTCGAGAGTCATGCCTGTTGCCCCGATGTTTATTTTGTAGGTTACATGTCATTGACATAGTATACTGTGTCTGTGGCTTGTACAAGTCTTTTTCGCGCATTCTCACGCGCGCGGGTTGAAACAATGACATGTAACCTACGGTCCTGGGCCAGTTTGTGACTCGTTCCAGACTGGCCATTTTTCACACAATAAGCAGGACATCCACATTGTCCGCAATCAGTCCGAGATCGGGATCATAGCCCCCGCGCCAGACGAAAAGACCCGGTGCCTCCTCCGCGACCATCGCGGACGCCTTGACCAGTTCATACCGATGCAGGTTGACCTGAAACGGGTTGAGCCGGCGATAGGCGGTTCGGCTCGGACGGTATCGGACTTCCTCGATCAGACCCTCGATCTCCTTGTCATGTTCTTTCCAACTTGCCACCACGACTCCGACACCATCGTCGTCGATCAGGCGATATTCGCAGGCCACGCTGGGAAAATGAAACTGTCCTCGCAGCGCCTGAATCCCTTTCGCGTCGAGATTGCCGCTCCAGTAAAGGCGCTCGAAGTACTCCTGAATATCCTTTGGGTCATCGATTTGCGGCTCGCGTCCGTTGTTCAGGAAGTTCGCCTCCACAACGGAACATCCCGCCCTGTACCATCCGTCTTTCGGTAGATTCCCCTCGACACTGCGGAATACCACCATGCGCCCGCCCGGCTCGCCGCCACGTCCGTTGAGCATGCCCTCACGGTTGCAGCGTCCCGCGGACTGGATGATTGCCTCCAGCGGTGCCAGTTCCCGCAGCACGAAGGGGAAATCGATATCGACGCCTGCCTCGATCAGTTGCGTTGACACGAGATAGCATGGCGTCTTCGCGCGGAGCAGGTCCTTCGCCCTGTCGAGGACGGCTAGACGATGTTCGGGGCACATGCTCGTTGACAGATGCAGGACTGTCGCACCTGTCCCTTGCCGCAGTTCCTTGAATAGTTCACGTGCCGCCCGTCGAGTGTTGACGATGCATAAGGCAGCTTTCTCGCCGAGCATCAGTTGGGCCACGGTGGGCCAGTCCAGGTGTTCGTCTCGTCCCGGCCATTCGACACGAACACGACGCAGCCGATTGAAGAGATCCAAGGAGGGCGGCGAGATTTCCCGAACTCCAGTCAATCGTTCTGGCATCCCCTCGTGGTCAAAGGCCGGCTGGGTCGCCGTACACAGGACGATGCTGCTGTGAAGAAGACTCGCGAGTTGACCGAGCATGGAGCAGGTGGGCGCGACGAGATCGGGCGGCAGCGTCTGGCACTCGTCGAGCAGGACCACGCTGTTCGCGATGTTGTGCAGCTTGCGGCAGCGGCCCGGCTTGTGAGCGAACAGGCTCTCGAAGAACTGAACGCTCGTCGTGATAATTACCGGCGCATCCCAGTTTTCGGCCCGCCGTGCTGCTGCTTCTCGTTCGGTCTGGTTGTCGTTATCGTCCCCCGGCGGCTCAGCCAGGCTATGATGCTCGAAGACCTCCGCATCGTCTCGGCCGAACTGCAGCGCCTCGCGAATCACCCGCGCGTTCTGTTCGAGGATCGAGAGATAAGGCGCGACGTAGATCACTCGCCGCAGCCCGTGAGCAGCAGCATGCTTCAGGGCGAAGGCCAGCCCCGAGAGTGTCTTGCCTCCGCCGGTGGGAACGGTCAGCGAGAACAGTCCCGGCGGCAACTCGGCGGCAGCGAGACAGGCGGCGAGGACCTCGTCACGAATGGCGGCAAGTTGCGTGTTGGCACAGGACGCAGCACGGTCCCGAATGTAGGAGAGGATACGGACAAGCCAGCCTGCGGCGTCCAGCGCCGGCGCCTGGGTGAGCCGATCCTTCGCGTAGAACTCGGAGGTATCCGTCCAGTCGGCATCGACCAGGCAACTGAAGAGAAGGCGCGTGAAGAGTTCCGCTTGCAACCCCTCGATCCGAGGAGGCGGAACAGCCAAGTGGGCCAGACCCGGACAATCGCCCGTCGCGTCTGCCCAGACAGCACGCATCACAGGCAGTCCGGAGTCGCCTCGAACGACGTCTTTCAGCAAGGCTGAATCCGGTAATCCGCCGTGATGACCCGCGATGGCAAACGCTGCCGCGATGTGCTTGTCTTCCGCCGCCTTCGCGGCCCCAGCTTGCTTGTGGTAGGTTCGCTCTTTCTGGACAGGCAGACCACGAATCATCATCTGGAACTCGGGACGATATTTGCCAAGATCGTGAAGGAGGCCGGCCAGATACGCTACTTCCGATAGCTGCGCATCATCTGGACACGCGGCGAGAGCGAACTGGCGGGCCACCTCGGCGACGTTCAGAAGATGCTCGTCGAGGGGTTGCCAGTCCGAGAAATCCGGCAGGGTGCCGGAATGGGCGAAGAAAGATTGTGTCACGACGGACTCCGTGGAAGTCAGGGACTTGATTTGGTGATAATGCACCGGCGAAAAGGGGAATGCAATGTCAGCAGGTGCAAAAAACGAGGCTGGCTGGCGGATTCTCAGATGAAGGGATGGGCGTCGGAGTCAGAAAGATGTCGAAGAAAGGTGTCGGTCGAAGAAAGTGGGCGGAAACCGTTTGAGTTCGGTCCTTTCCCCAAAGCGGGACGTCCCCAACGATGCATCGAACTCGCGGTGTCACAGGCTTGCATGCGCTGCGCGACCTGCTCGTGCGGAGAGCCTGGCCGGAAGCGGCAGTATTCGGATAGGTTGCCCTGCTCTTGTCGTCAGCCCGAAACTTCGTTTCTAACCACGGGCTTCGACCGGTGGCGGGAAGAACCCCTGCTCCGCCTCGAATATCTTCAGCGCTCACTCATTGCGCCACGCTCGGCCAAGCCACGTTACGGACCCACCTTCCCTGACCAGAGGTCCTCGACCGACACACCCAGCGCCGTCGCGATCTTGCCGAGAGTGCGCGGCTGCGGCCGGCACTTGCGCGACAGCAGCATCGACACTGCCGATTGCCCAACGCCAATATGCCGGGCTAACTCGGCCTGCGTCATCTGCCGCTCCGCCATCAACCGGCACAACCTCTCCGCGAACTCACTCTCCTGCTGGTCCATCCGCTCGCGCAGCGCCAGTTGCTCGCCCGAAAGCAGTTCCTCTCTGGTTAGCACTCGGACGCTCGAACGGGGATCGCCAGCCAATTTGAGGGCCGCCACGATCGCCTTTTCCGCGTCCTCGCGCTGTGCAGTGCCAGCCGCGGGATCGACGGCCACCTCTACCTTCTCGCGGATGGCTTCTTGCTTGCTGGCGTCCAGTTTCAAGAAAGTAGCCAGGATCGCACTGACACTCAGGTTGCCTTCTGAACTGAATTTTGTCGTCGGAAACATTGTCGTTCTCTTCGTGCGTTGAATCTTACCCGAAGAAAGATCGGCACACTTCGTTTGATACGATTCAGGACCCTCGGCTCACGCCGCCGGACCGCGCCTACGGATCGCGCTTCGAGTCATCGACCAGGGCCAGGACGTCCTCACGCCGAGCCAGAAGCAGATCCTGTCGCGTTACACGAAATTCTCCGCCATTCTCCTGGACCGCAAGAAGATGAATCGACGGTGCCTCTCCGGTTCGCGCAGGATGGACGTAAAAGAAAAACCGCAGG
>JBBSDR010000743.1:0-4552 GCA_038240465.1 Gemmatales bacterium | reverse complement strand
CTCCCGTCGCTCGAACTGCAGGGCGAAGTAATACTTCACGCAGCCGTCGCCGAAGGCGTCGGTCTCCACGTCATAGCTGTCGCAGCATTCGCGGCAGAGTACCGTCATCGAGCAGTCGTCGTGATCCGTGATCTCCAGCTGTCCTCCGCACGAGCGGCAGGCGCCGTCCTCGATGTCCACAAGCATGTCGTTCTCCGGTGGGGTGAAGGGACGAGGTTCGGACAGGCTGGAGCGTGCCCTCGGCCGGAGACCGGAGACAAGACAGGAGAATGCCATCAGGAGGAGATGTGCGGAGATGAGCAACGAGCTGCGGTTCTCGCAGCGCCGCTTACAGGTGCGACTTCTTGCCGATGTTCAGTTTGCAGTTCTCGCGATCCGCTGTCAGGAGATGATTGCAAGGGTCCAGCGGAAAAGACTCCTCTGGGTGCCGGCCAGCTGATCAGATGAGCTCGGGGATATACTGGGCTACCAGGCATCTCGTGAGTTGTTCTCCCCGGTTCGACAGCTTGTCGATCCAGGCTTCGCTCATCGCACCGAAGTTTGTCGGATAGCCGATCGCCTCAGCTCGTGGCACCAACCCACTCGGTTTCCAGGGCAAACGCTCGTCGTTTTGTCCCAAATAGGGGAGTACAAACCCCTTGATCGCACCCGATTGTTTGAACTCGTGGAGACGATGCATCGTGGCTTCCTGCACTCTGCGATGCACGACTTCAAACGAACGTTTCACGCGGCGGTAGAACCCCAAGGGCACGCTCTCGCCTGCCTCCTCTCCGTGACCCGCATTGCACGCAATGATGTATTCGCACGGGAAGGTATGAAGACTCACCGTTGGGTCTCTCCCTGGTTCAAGCACTTGAATGCCAAGGTTGTCGTAGACGCCACCATCGGTCAGAAGCACACGATGGTTGGCGACCACGCCGTTCCTCTCAAAGCTCCATGTCCGATCGAACGCAGGAAGGAAGATCGGATACGCGGCGGAGGCAGTGACAGCGAAGGCCACATCGACATTCCCGTCCACAAGTCGTCCTCTTCTCCAGTTACCCGCGACAGTATTGCCGAACCTGAACGCCGTGCCAGTCCGGAGTTCGCAGGCACCGATGACGATGTCGATCCCGTTCCGCCTTGGCGAATCCATCGTGAGCCCAGGGAACACGTAACGCTCCAATACCTGCCGGAACACATCCGTCCTCGAGAAACCTCTCCGGAAGTTGGTCTCCCTCCCTGTGAGGACGGTCCAGAGCTCCGAAGCCCGCGTCACCATGAAACCAGTGATGCATCGAACGAGATTCAGGGGATGGAAAAGCCGCCAGGCGCTTTTTCGCTGGAAACCAGAGCGCAGGAAGCCTCGGATATCGGCCTCAAAATCGGCAAATGACCGATCGGGCCGGTAGACATAGTACGCCCCGATGACGGACCCGCCCGAAATCGTGGAGATCACGCGGATACGGTTCAGCAGTCCGAGATCATTGAGCGCGCGCAAGCACCCTAAGTGGAATGCCATTGCACGAACGCCACCACCTGACAATGCGAGTCCAATCATACGACAGCACTCTCCAGCGGAGCTTGAGTAATCCCGACCGAAATCAACTCATTCGCCCCTGCACGCTCGCGACTTTCGTACACATAGAACCCTGCCGTCGGCTGCGCATTCGTCCGTCCGTAAATGAGCATCAGGGCGCGCCGTTGGTTGTGTCCCATCCCGGTGACCACGCTTGCCATCGCCGCGATGTCGGTCGCGCTCTGTTCCGATCGCATGTCCGGATGCGTATGCCACATGCCAACGAAGCCACAGACCCCTCGCGTCAGAGCGAACCGGCGCTTGTGCTCTTCCACAGTTCCCGCGACACCACAGACGAAATGTCCCGGATCGTGTGAGCTGTCCGCTGGGGGTCCCGACGCATCGAAGACCCAGATGATTTCCACCGCATCATCCCACAGCCCCCAGAGCAGACCCCCCGTCTCGTGCCCACTCGATCGGATCCGATTATTCTGCTGTACCCAGCCTCGTGCCTCCCGATGGACGTTTCTCACCAGACGAACCCGGTATTGTCCCACACGCACTTCATCGAGATTGGCGAGTTCGATCATATCCGCTGTCCCCCTTGACGTGCTGGTCAGCGGAGTTGAGAACGCGATTCCCCAGGGCGATCCACTCCCGTCAAGATGCGGAACCGCCATGTTCAACGCACACGCGGCAAGGCTGGCGACGTCCGCAGTCGATCCACAGAACGTCGGATCTGAACACCCTGGCTCGGGTTGCAACAGGTCTCGCCCGGCGCGCTCGGAGTAGAAGGAATCAATGATGTCACGATTGGTGTTCGCAATGCAGAGCCGCCGCTTCAGTTGAAGGTATCCGTCCCACACGCCGCCCACGGCATTCGCAGGCAGAGTCACTGCAAGGCAGCGCCGTGCTCTCCCATCAATGCCTATCGAGAGCATGCGCGGGGTGGAGCGCTCGAACAGCGCCCAGTCCCGTTCGACCTTCATCTGACAGAGGGAGGATGCGGTGCAGTCGATGACGACATCGTACCCGCGGAAGCGGTCGCGGTCTTCGAAGATGAATGCGTGCGCCTCACGTGGGAACGCCTCACACTGCGTTGCTGCAGATAGCAGCCGAAGTCGCTGTGCAAGTGCTTGCGCCTTGTTCGCGCCAATATCCTTCAACCGGAAATTCTGCCGGGCAAGAAGGCCCGGCTTCACGATGGCGTTGTCAACCAGATGGACAGCCCCGGCTCCGGCCCGCACGAGAATTTCCCCAATCCACGATCCAAGCGCCCCGCACCCAAGGAGTAACACTCTCTTTCCGCGGAACCACGCCGCCGCGCTGCTCTGGTCGCGACGTACTACCACTTCCTGACGGTCTTCGAGAACCTGGCACCAGCAGATGTCGTCTTCCGACAGCATCGCAGCAATGATGTCGGCCAACTCCTTCCGGCACTCCGCGAGTGAGGACATGTCGCCCTCCTTCACTAGAGTCAGGCGCAGGCCTTCCGCAAGGGCTGCCGAGGTCGTCCAGACCGCAATGTGGAGCCGTGGCGTCCCGTCAGCCGCCCGGCGCATCGGCAGGCCGAGGATGAGATGAATGGGCTTGTCCTGCGCCGTCAGCATCGCTGCGCACGCTAAGATCCGGATTACGCGATCCCGATCGATCTCCTGCCTGGCCAGTTCGCGGAAGAAATCTGCCCCCTTCCGGGGAAACTCCATCGGCAATGGCTTGGGGAGCATGATGGCGAGTGCCGGCTCTTTTTCCTCTGGCCAGCCTTCAACACTGTCTGTCCATCCCTCCAACTCAATCCGGTTTGCGAACCTCTGGAGTTGGGCGAATCCGACCCAGGACTGTCCTGGCTGCACTGGTGCGTTCGCGCGAACCACGAACGGAACTTGCGAGAAATCCGTCAGGTGATGCGGTGGCTCCAGAGGGGCATCGACGGGATCCATGTCGTTGATCGCTGCCTTCCACAACCACTGGCGCAGCTTTTCAAAGAATCCGTAGAGCCCGTCTCGCGGATTCCAGTCCGCCGCGCCCGGGTACAGACAGATCGTATGCACCCACACGACATGGGGGAAACCGGCGAAACGATCGTGTTCGACGGTCAACCAGGGATACACGAAGGGAAAGTCCGGTGCGACATGCACGACGAACTCCTCCCGTTCCCGCAGCTCGAGCCCACCCTCCACAGCGTCGATCAGCCCAAGCCGGATGCTGACTCTCACGACCAGACGGCCGCTGAGCAGCTGGTGCTCGCCGACGATGTCAAAGCCATCAGGATCGACGGCATGCATCCGCTGCAGCTCACGAAGCGCGCGTTGCTGGCCCGAGGTCATCACGCCCCTCCGAAGGTAGTTTGCGTGGCTGGTGGCGTCGCACTCCCTCTCGCTGCTTCCACGACGGCCCCGAGCGCCGCCGGCCCCGGAGAAGGCGTCCTCTTGTCGCTGAAGGTGAACCCGTCTTTTCCGACGGTGAACACCAGCGGGGCAGGCTCCTTCTTCGAGGGATACTCGTGCGTGCAGATAAACCGCCCCGCCTTCACGATTTTCTCGTACTCCTTCCGCGCTCTCTTGTGCGGGGGATTGTCGCTTGCCTCGTCGGTGAAGTCCGAACAGGCGCTGGCGACAATGTACCCCTGTCGGGAGTACTTCGCGAAGAAATCCATGATGTCCTTCTTGAAGGTCTCCTCCTCGTCCCCCTCGCCCTTCCAGAACATCACGGCTTTCGAGCAGTGATGCGCGCAGAGCATGGCATTCCAGTAGAGGTAGGGCGTGTTCTTGGAGTTCTGCTCCGTCGTCTCGAAGATCCGCTTGATCGTCGGGTACTCGCGATCACCGAAGAACAGGAACTGGCCGTACTTTTCGCCTTCCCAGAGGACGACATTCAGCGCCAGGCTCGTGTTGTTTTTGTCTTTCGCCTGATCGTCTTTGAATGGAGCGTGAATGAACGCCTGGAAATGCCCGGTGAGGTCACGACCATCCACGGTGACGACCACTTCGCCCGGCCGCGACTTGCAGCTGTCCGGCAGTTTCTTGTAGTCCTCTTCCAGGAGAATGTCGTCAT
>JBBSDR010000742.1:0-4561 GCA_038240465.1 Gemmatales bacterium | reverse complement strand
CATCCGGCAGCAGGAGTCGCAGCGAACTCAGTCGTGAGATGTCCCGCCGATAGTCTTCGTCGAGCCGGACGACGAGATCGAACGAGCGAATGCCTTCACGCACCTGCGACACGACACTGCCTTGCAGCGCGGTCTGGACGAAGTTCGCCGCCTGCTCCGCCCTGACTCCGTGAAACGCCAGATCGTCGGGGCGGAACTTGACGTGGACCTCATCGACAAGCTGTTGACCCTCGACCACTGCCGTCACTCCCTTGACACCCTGGGCGGCGTCTCGGGCCTGCTTCGCCAGCCGGCTCAACTGATTGAGATCGTCGCCATGAATCTTGATCGCCAGCGGCGCGTTGACGCCGGAAAGCACATGGCAGATGAGGTGGGCCAGAGGCTGCTCGACCTCAATCTCCGCTCCCGACAACTCGGCTTTCAACTCGGTTTCCAGCCGCTTCCGCAGCGTCTCGCGGTCCAGACCGGAGGCGGGGTTGACGTTGAGGGTGTATTCCGTGGCGTTGACTGGCTCGACGTGTTCGTCCAGTTCGGCCCGGCCCGAACGACGGAAGAAGTGCAGCAGTGGAGCATCAGGCTTATCGTCGGTGCGCTGCATTGACCGCAATTTCGCATCGACGATCGCGGAGGCGCGATTGGACGCCTCGAGCGATGAGCCGGGCGGAAGGGTGACATCGACCTGCATGCTGCCCTCGTCGAACGGCGGCAGGAAGTCCGCTCCCATTCGCGACAGTTGCCAGGCCGCTCCACCGACGAGGACCCAGACGAGCAGCAGCAACGGAGCGGCATACCCCATACTGAAACGGATCACGGGACGGACTGCCGCCTTGAGACCGCGCAGGAGCCAACTGTCGCGTTCGTGGTGGATTGCCTTCGCCTGCGGCAGCAGGTAATAGGCCATCACCGGCGTCACGGTCAGCGACACGGCAAGTGAAGCGAGGATGGAAACGATGTAGGCGATGCCGAGCGGCACGAACAACCGGCCTTCCAGTCCCGACAGCGCGAATAGCGGCAGGAAAACGAGGATCACGACCATCGTCCCGAAGACAATGGCCCCGCGCACTTCCCGGCTGGCCTCGTAGACGACGCGCAACGGCGACAGCGCTTTGTCGCCGAGCTTGCGGTTCTCGCGCAGGCGGCGAAAGATGTTCTCGACATCGACGATGGCATCGTCAACGAGTTCACCCATCGCCACGGCCAGGCCGCCCAGCGTCATGACGTTGATCGACAGGTCCGTTCCCGTCAGCTTGCCGATGAGACGGAAGACGAGCATGGTGATGGCCAGCGACAGCGGAATGGCAGTCAGCGAAATGAGCGTGGTGCGGACGTTGAGAAGGAACAGCGTCAGCACCAGCAGCACGAGGACAGCACCAACGACAAGGGCCTCGCCGACGTGATAAAGTCCGCGATCGATGAAACGCTTGAGTTGGAACAACTCGGTGTTGACGACGATGTCAGCGGGCAAGGACGCCTCGACCTCCTTGAACGCGGCCGTCGCCTGTTCGGTGAGCCGCCGGGTATCGACGTGCGGCTGCTTCGTGATGGTGATGATGATTCCGGGATGACCGTCGATGCTGGCAGCGCCCCGCTTGGGCGGCGGCGCTTCCTTGATGGTCGCGACCTGGCCAAGGAGGATGGTGCGCTCGGAAGTCGCCTTGACCGGCACGCGCGGCAACTGCGCGAGGACGTCGGCCGGCAGCGGGCCGAGGAGTCCCATCACCCGGATCGGGCGTTCGGTGTCCTGCTGCTCGGTGAAGCCGCCGCTGGTCGTGACGTTGCTCTCGCGCACGGCCTGGGCCACCTCCTGCAAGGTGACGCCGAACTCTTCGAGGGCGTCGGGATGGACGATGACCTGATACTGCTTCTGCTCGCCGCCCAGGATGACGACCTCGGTGACGCCGGGAATCTGCAGCAAGCGCGGCCGAAACAGCCGCACCGCCGTCGTCTTCAGTTCCATTTGCTGCTGCTGGGGAGTCAGGAAGACGACATCGTGCCAGTGGCCGGCGATCTTCACGCGCGCCTGTCGGTCGATGTCCTCAATAGGAATCGCTTGCCAGTCCGCGGAGCGATGGCGATCCGTCACTTTCCAGACTTTCAGCGTGGTCTTTTCGACCTGTTCGGCGACAAGTTTAGTCCCCGGGAGTGGCGAAAGCGTTCCGCCGCCGGGGCCGCGCTGGCGATACAGGCCGGCGTGCATGATCTGGCCGAGAAGCGAGGCGGCCGGTGTCATGATGGGCCGCACTCCCTCGGGCAGGACATTGCCCAGCGTCGAGATCCGTTCCTGCACCGACTGGCGCGCCTCTCGGATCGACGTGGACCAGTCGAACTCGGCGCGAATGACGGACAATCCCGGCGATGAATCGCTGCGGATGGCCTGGACTCCGGGCAAGCCGAGCAAGATCGTCTCGACCGGCTGCGTCACTTGCAACTCGACTGCCTCGGGCGCCATTCCCGGCGCCTCGGTCAAGATGACAACCCGCGGCCGATCGAGGTCCGGCAGCACGTCGAGGGGGAGCGTCGTCGAGAGATAGCCGCCGTAGAGCAGCACGACCAGACAGAGGAAGACGATGGGGGGACGATGCTTGAGCGAGAACCGAATGATGGCGTCGAGCATGGCGTCGGCCTCCTCTCAGTGATGGTGATGGTGATCGTGGCCATGTTCATCGCCGCCGCCGGCCTGGGCCTTGAGCATGCGGTTGAGGGCGGCCGCTCCCGTTGGCGCAATCCACTGTCCAATTGCAACGTCGCTCTTCTCCGGGTTGAGGATGGCGTGACGCTGGTCAAGATGCAGCAAATGGACCGGCTTGCGGTCGAAAGCGTCGCCGTTTTGGCGGAAGACAAATGCCTCCGCTCCTTCACGCACGACAGCATCGGCGGGCAGCACGAAGACGTCTTTCCATTCCTCGACAGGGACGTGCAGTTTGACGCGCTGACCCGGCCGATAGCGCCACAGGAGGAAGGTCCGTCCCTCGCGCGTCAGCGAGTCGCCCTCGTTTGTAAGGGGCAAATGAAACAGGATGACGCGGCGCGCCGGATCGAGCATGTTGGAGATATAGTGGATCGTGAACGTCTGCAGCGGACTGGACCAGGGCCGGCCATCGTCGCCGAGGAACTCGGCCTGAACCGGCCAATCTGCCCGCGCCGCCCGCTCGATCAGCGGCGCTTCGCGAGCCAGCGCCCTCCCTTCGAGGACCAGGTGATGATGATTGGCGAGCAAGGCCAGCAACTGTCCTGCCTGGACATGCTGCCCCAGTTCCGCCTTGATCTCCTGCACCTCGAACGTGAAAGCGGCATCGGCGCTGGTGGTCAAGGGTGTCTGGCCAGGCAGCGGTGCGGGGGCCAGCACCTTGACGTCGCTGACAAGGGTGCCGCCCTTGATGTCGGCCACCTGCTCGGCCGTCAATCCCCGGCTGAGCAGATCCTGGACGTTGGCGCGGCCAATGACTTCGAGCCGGCTGTACTGGTTGTCGATGTCGAGGAGTTTCGCCTCGGGCGCGACGCCGCCCAGGACGAGGCGCTCGCGCTGCTTGCGGTTGAGGGCCATCTCGCTGGCTGTCTTGAACAACTCGGCCTGAGCGTTCTGCAAATATTCGCTGGTGACACGCAGGGTGAACAGCAGATCGCCGGGCCGAACGGCGATGCCCGGCTCGACGTGGATGCGCGTGACGAAGCCGGCGATGGTCGCCGGGATGCCGCGATCGCTCTGTCCGGGCCGATCGACGACGGCGCCCGGCACCTCGATGGTGCGCCGATACGACTGCAGGGCGAGCGGCTTGGGGACAATGCCAAGGTTGGCGACCGCCTGGGGAGTGGGGAGAACGCGGTCGGTCGGGCCGTGTTCGTGCGGCTCCCCGGACGCCTTGGGGTCAGTGGCAGGGGCCAGCCAGAAGTCGCGAGTCAGGACAGCGGCCAGCGCGCCGCCGGCAAACAGCAGCAGGGCGAGCAACACGCGAAACACGATGCGTGCGAACATGGATCATCTCCGCGAAAACCAGAGAGATGGAGTCAGGGGTACAGGGACGATTCGAGAAGTGAGGAGACCTATAGGCGCAAAGATAGGACGGTCAAGTAAAGGGGACAGCGCCAGACCCGCGACCGGGGTGGTGGGAATGACTTGACGAGAACGGGTGCGGGGATCGCTACGAGAATACACGAATCGAGCGCAAGCAGCAGCGGCGGCAGAGCGGGAGGCGCTTCGTCGGCACTACCGGGCAGGCGGGTCATCGACAGTTGTTCCGGCAGCGGAATGGCATCGTCATCGTCATCCGGCTCGTCGCTCTGCGGCTTTTGGGGCAGGAAGAACAGGCTGCTTGCGTGGAAGTGGGGAGCGCCGTTGGCATGGGGGCCGTCTCCCTCTTCGAGAGCGTGGGCCTGGCACAATGCCGGCGCGAGCAACAGGGTGGGGATGAGCAACAGACAAAGACTGTGCCGAATCATGTTCTAACGATAGTCCGTCTCGCGTTGGCGTGTCAAGGGATTCATGGCGAGCCGGCCAGCGGGCGCGGCCCGGGGGGGGGCCTCCACCCCGCCCCGGGCGCCGCCCCGCGGGCCCCCACAAATT
>JBBSDR010000741.1:0-4563 GCA_038240465.1 Gemmatales bacterium | reverse complement strand
TGCAATAAGAGCAGGCGAGACGCCTGCACCACCCAAGAGCAGGCGAGCCGCCTGCACCACGCAAGAGCAGGCGAGCCGCCTGCACCACGCAAGAGCAGGCGAGACGCCTGCACCACGGGTTGATTAGCGTCTGTCGAGGCGAACGTGGCCGGTCTCCGCGGGGACACCAGGATAGCGACGCTGTAACAAGGCCGGCAACGCTTCCCCGGCGAGGCGGCGCGTGAACGTCTCCGAACCGGGAGCCAGCAGATGATGCCCATCGAAGTACTCTTCGTCGCTGTCCACCCAGAATCGCGCATCGATCACCGCGACGCCGAAGCGATGGCCCAGGTCGTCCAGCACCGCCTTGCTCTTTTCGAGGCATCCCGGACCGTACCAACTGCGGAAAACGGGTGCTTCCGGCATGCAGAGCATGGCTGTGGGAATCCCCTCGCGGCGGCACAACTCCAGGAGTTCGGTCAGCAGTTCGAGAGAAGGACCGCCGGCCTGCCACTCTTTGAGCTTCGGCCCCAGGATCGCGCGCGACGCGGCGAACGCTCGATGGAACAGGTTCTCCGGCCAGTCCTCGCGCCGCAGCGCACGCCAGCCCCAGGCGTCCGCCTTGCGCGTGTTGCTTCGATGACGGAACGAGAGCGGCTGCAAGATCGGAGCGACTTCGTTGAGAAGGTTGTGCCGGTGGGTGTGGACCGGGGAGAGCCATTGCAGCATCCAGTCGAGACGGCTGATTTCTCGGTTCGCGGCATAGCGGCCGAGTGTCTCCAGCTCCGAGAGGCGCAGGCTCGTATCCGGCGCGAAGTCCGCGCCGGTGTCGCAGGAGACCCAGCCGGAGTGAAGATAGACCGGCATCACCTCGACCAGGAGGAAGTCCGGACGATGCCCATCGGCCAGCAGGCGCCGTAAAGTCAGGAGTTCGGTGAAGAACTGAGCGCCGTTGATGCCGAAGTTGCAGACGGTGACGGGTTGTCCCAGCGCCTGTCCCAGCACTGATTCGGCCTGTCCCGCATTCAGCCCGTTGAAGGTCCGTGAGGTGCCGATGGCGATAACGGTTCGCGCCCGCTTAGGAGTTCGGGCTTCGAGGGCTTTGAGAGCATGAATCTTGTCGCCGTAATCGGGTTCGCGCAGCCAGGGCATCCAGCACGTCACCAGAAGGACCGTGCTTACATGGACGACAACCAGCGCACCCAGAGCGTAGAGCAGGGTCCGTCGCGATTGATGTCGCTGAAGCCGCATAACGTTCTCCGCCTAATCCTGCTTGCCACGCGCGAAACGGTAACTTCCCTTCGAGCCGGGGTAGCGGCGCAGCAGGGGCGGCAGCGCTTCGCCGGCCAGCCGCCGCGTATACGTCTCCGCTCCTGAAGCCAGCAGATGATGCGAGTCGAAATACTCGTCGTCGTTATCGATCCACGAAAGAGCGTCGATGATGGGAATCTCGAATCGATGACTCAGGCCATTGAGGATCGCTCGGAAACGATCGAGCCGGCCTGGACCATACCAGCCGCGAAAGGTCGGCCCTTCCGGCATCATCACCATCGCGGCTGGGATCGCTTCGCGCCGGCACAACTCCAGCAGCGCAGTCAGCAGTTCGAGCGGATCGCCGCCCGGCTCGAGTTGTTGCAGATATCCGGCATAGGACCTTCGCGCATCGGCTAGCCCCTGGGCGAACATCGTCGGGGTGATCTTCTCGCGCCGCAGAGGGAACCAGCCCCAGGCGTCGCCTTCCAGGGTGTGCGATCGCTGGGCCGGAGGTTGCCAGCTCGGCAGGATGCGGCTGAGAACGCTCTGGCGATAGGAATGCACCGGCGCAAGCCATTGCAGCCACCAGTCAAGCCGGCTCACTTTCCGATCCCTGGCGTAGTGGGCGAGATAGGAGAGTTCCGAGTGGCGCAGACTCACGGTTGAGACGTATCCCTCTGTCGTATCGTCCAGCGGAAAGCCGGCGTGGAGCAGAACGGGAATCACCTCAATGAGCAGGAAATCCGGACGTTGGCCATCCGCCAGCAGTCGCCGCAAGGTCAGCAGATGGGTGAACGGCCTGCCTCCGGGCAGCCCGAAATTGCAGACAGTGACCGGTTTTCCCAGCGCCTGTCCCAGCACTGACTCGGCCAACTCGCCATCGAGTCCGCCGAGGGTGCGTGAGGTGCCGAGGGCGACGACCGTCAGCTTTCGCCGGGGAGCGCGTGCCTGGAGAGCTTCGAGCCGATGGACCTTGTGTCCGTAGTCGGCCTGTCTCAGCCAGGGCATCCACTTGGTGACGAGCAGGATCGCGCTCAACTGGACGACGAAGAACACACTCAGTCCCCACAGCAGAGCGCGACGAGATTGATGGCGACGGAGTCGCATGAGCTTCTCCGCCTCAGAACTGGAAGTAGATGAACGCCTTGCCGCCCTCCGGGGCCAGCAGTTGCGTCAGAGTCAGCACCATCGCATAGCTGAAGCCAAGGGCCGGAGCGGGGATCCGCCACGACCAGCGTTTCCACAGTCCACTCGCCGCCACGGCATGACAGACGGCGACAGCGAGGACCGTGAACCAGACGCCGTTAGTGTGCAGTTCGAAGTTTTTGCCCGGCGAGATCACGAGCATTCGCCGCAGCACCTCGAAGGCCTGGGTGAATGTCTCGGCCCGGAAAAAGACCCAGCCGACCGCGACAGCGAGGAACGTCAAGGCACAGCGGACCACTGTTCCGGGGATGGAGAGCAGGATCGTCTGCGCCAGCGGCCTCCGGTCGCACAGCGCCTTGAAGCCGCGATGGACGATCAAATACGCTCCGTGCAAGAGGCCCCAGGCCACATAGGTCCAGCGCGGGTGGTCGGCGTGCAGATGCCAGAGGCCGCCGAGCAGCATCGTAATCATCAGGTTGCGACATACTCTCCAGTTGCCGCCCCGGCTGCCTCCGAGGGGAATAAACAGGTAATCGCGCAGCCAGCTCGACAGCGAAATATGCCAGCGGCGCCAGAAATCGCTGACGTTCTGAGCGATGTACGGCATGTTGAAATTGAGGCTGAGCTTGTAGCCGAGCAGGTGAGCGCAGCCGAGGGCCATGTCGGTGTAGCCGGAGAAGTCGCCGTAGATCTGCAAGGCGTAGGCAATCACCGCCACCCACACAGCGGATGTCCGGTACGCTTCGGGGTTCTGAAAGACCGGATTGGCGAAGTCCGCCATGCGATCGGCGATGGCCAGCTTCTTGAAAGCGCCCATCAGGATGAGTTGAACGCCTACCTGGGCGCGCGGCCAACTCCAGCGCTTGCGCCGTCCCACTTGCGGCAAGAAATCTCGACCGCGGACAATGGGGCCGGCGACGAGGTGTGGGAAAAACAGGATGAATAGCTGGAAATGAGCGAGGTTCCTCTCGGCCTTCACCTTGCCGTTGTAGACGTCCACCATGTAGCTGATGGCCTCGAAGGTGTAGAACGAAATGCCCACGGGGATGAGCAGCTTCAGGGGCCGAATCGCTGCCTCGCTCAGTCCCGTCGCCATCAAGGCCTGACTGATGGTTACGAGGAAGAAATTGGTGTATTTGAAGAAGCAGAGCAAGCCGAGATTGCCACAGATGTTGATCAGGAGCAACTGTTTCTTTCGCCGCGGATTGGTCGAGTCCTCAATGCCGCAGGCCAGGTAGAAGTCGATCGTCGTCGAGATGACGATCAGAAAGGCAAGTTGCCAGCAGCAGGAGGCGTAGAAGACGAAGCTGGCCGCCAGCAGCAGATAGACACGGGCGCGCCTATCCGGAATAGCCCAGTAAACCGCCATCACGAGGATGAAGAACAAGGTGAACGGATTCGTGCAGAAGAGCATTAGCCTCATCTCCTCAGCGCGTGGGACCACAGTCCGGCAGTGGATAGCCCACGCCCGCCAGCCTCATAGCCGAGACGAGTAAGGAAATGCAAGACGGCTTGAAGCGATTCCGAAGGGCCGATCTGGTTTGATGAAGGTTTGGTTAATTCGCCTCTCCCCCTCTGGCGGCATCCTCCCCCTCCCATGTAGCCTGAGCTTGTCTCGACATTCTGACGCTTATCTGAGGGAGAACCACGGATGAGGACGCGGCAACGGATCATGCGAGCACTCGTGCTGCTGCTGGCCGCCGTGACACTGATGGGCCCTGGATGCAGCGGCAAGAACAAAAACCGGGTCACCTTGCAGGGCAACGGAGCGACCTTCCCCGACCCTCTCTATCAGGAGTGGTTCGCCGCCTTTGGCAAGGAGGACCCCGATGTGCGGATCAATTATCAACCCGAGGGATCCAGCGCCGGGATCTCTGCTTTCGAGAAAGGAACAGTCTTCTTCGCCGGCAGCGATGCAGTGACCGAGAAGGACACGAAGAGCATCAACGACAACCTGGTAACGCTTCCTTTGACCGCCGGCAGCATCGTCATCGCTTACAACGTCAAGGACACCGACGGCAACAAGATCACCGGCCTGAAACTGAGCCGCAAGGCCTACGCGGACATCTTCCGCGGCGCGATCAAGAAGTGGAACGACCCGGAAATCGCGGAGCAGAACAAGGGCGTCAAGTTGCCCAATCGCACCGTTTCCGTGGTCTGTCGTCTCGACGGCAGCGGCACCAC
>JBBSDR010000740.1:0-4564 GCA_038240465.1 Gemmatales bacterium | reverse complement strand
CAATCTCAATTTCCTTCTACCCGGCAACCGGCGTACCATTCGGTAGAACCGTCGTGGCAGAACGCTCGATTCGCACAGAAACCGGGAGTTTTACTCCTGAGCAGCGAGGGCGCTTGCGTGTTCTGTAATCGCCTCTCCTCCAACGCGGCAAGCGTCTGCTCACCTTTGAGGGTCTCTCTTCTCAGGAAGAACGGGCAATTCAGCCGCTGGGCAGCGAAGTAAAGAAGCGCAGCCGTCCCCTTTGAAAGGGGACGGCTGCTCTTCACGCTGCATCGGTTATGTTGATCGGGGCGCCCGGCCCCGGTTATCCGGGAGAGACGTTTTTCTCCTGTGACGCCTTGTCGCGCCTCAGATCAAGTCTCGCGGTCGGCTCCGCGAGGCGTTGCCGACCAGGGCGATGACGAACAGCACCAGGAAAATGAGGAACACGGCACGCGCAATTTCCGTCGAGACAATCGCGACCCCGGGCAGGCCCATCAGGCCGGCGACGATCGCGATGAGCAGGAAAACCAATGCCAGACGCAACATGATCAATCTCCTTGTCCGAGGGGCGACGCTCTGCGTTAGAATCTTAATGCATCCGGCGTGCCGAAACTGGTATTTCGTGCTGACACCTGTTATGCTCATGAGCGTAACGACGCTTTCAGGGAGAGTGAGCAATACTCGACCCAGTTTTCGCTCGCTGGCATTGCCATTGCTCTTCGCGCCTTTTCGCCGTCGGGAAACATCGAAACAAATTTCTGTCCTTTTTCGGACAGAAGATTGTGGGATATCCGCCGAATATACCTTCGAGCAACACGGTGCGCAGATCGAGTTCAGGAGTCGAGCCATGACGCGGAGCCAGCAGCATCCTGTCCATTCCAATGGAGAGGCCATTCATCCTCGGTTGCTGATTGCCGAGGACAGCCCCTTGGTTTGCCGGCAGTTGAAGACCTGGCTCGAAACAGCTCTGAAGTTGCGCGTGGAAACGACCGGTGACGGCAAGCAGGCCCTGGAGGCCCTCCAGAAAAACTATTACAGCGTCTTCTTGACCGATCTGCAAATGCCGCACCTGGACGGCATGGAGTTGATCCGCGAGATTCAGAAGCAGCACATCCCCGTGACCGTCATCGTCTTTACCGGCCACGGCAGCGTTGACGGCGCTGTCCAGGCCATGCAGGCCGGCGCGTATGACTTCTTCACCAAACCGCTCAACCTCGATCGCCTGAAACTGGTTATCGCCCGAATCCTTCAGGAGCGGTCCTTGCGCGATGAGGTGGTCTATCTGCGCGAGCAACTGCAAGCCCGCGATGCCTTCCGCGACATCATCAGCAAGAGTCCGCGGATGCATGCCATCCTCGAACTGGTCAACACCATTGCCCAGACGACAACGACCGTGCTGATCGAGGGCGAGACCGGTACCGGCAAGGAGATGATTGCCCGCGCCATTCATCAGGCGTCGGCCCGCCATCGCACAGGGCCGCTCGTGCCGGTTCACTGCGCCGCTTTGCCGGCCGACCTGCTGGAGAGCGAGTTGTTCGGCCATGAGAAGGGATCGTTCACCGGCGCGATCGGCCAGCGCATGGGCCGCTTTGAGCAAGCGCACGGCGGCACGCTGTTCCTCGACGAGATTGGTGAGATTCCGCTGGCCATGCAGGTGAAGTTGCTCCGCGCCCTTCAGGAGCGCCGCTTCGAGCGCGTCGGCGGCACCGAGACCGTTGAAGTGGATGTGCGGGTAATCGCGGCCAGCAATCGCTCGTTGGCGCGGATGGTCAAACGAGGGACGTTTCGCGAGGACCTGTACTATCGCGTCAATGTGGTGCGCATGGAGTTGCCGCCTCTGCGCGAACGCCCCGAGGATATTGCGCTCCTGGTGGAGCATTTCTGTGAGAAGTTCGCGCTGCCGAACGAGCCGGCCCGGCAGGTTGCTCCGGGAGCGATGGACCTTCTGCTCAAGCATCCCTGGCCGGGCAACATCCGCGAACTGGAAAACGTGATGGAGCGGGCCTGTGTCACCTGTCAAGGAGCGACGATTGGTCCGGAGCATCTGCCGCCCGAGGTGACGCATGTGGAGACGAACAGTTCGCCGTTCAAGATCGACGTGAGCCGGCCCTTGCCCGAGGCGTTGCGCGAGATCACGACCGAGTTTGAGAAGCGTTATATCCGCAAGGCGCTGGCGAGGACGCGCGGCAACGTCAGCCGTTGCGCCAAGATTTGTGGCCTGTCGCGCCGCAGCATCACCTCGAAGCTATCCGAGTACGGCATTCAGCGTGAAGACCTGAAGGACAGGGATTAAGGACCGACGGGGGAATAACTTCCCTCTTTCTTGCCGCTTGCGGCTTCGCGGACAGTCCGCTAAGCCGCAAGCGGCAGGAAGTTGTTTCGCCGTCGGTCCTAAGAGACGATTGGGCGAGCGGGACGCTCAGCGCCCCGCTCGCCTGACAAAACCCTGCGAGACGACGTCATGCGCACCGCGCCGTCTCCTCCTTCTGGGCTGCCCTGGTCGGGAAGGAGGGAGCGGGGGTATGGCGCTCCGGCGCCGGAACGCCGCAGGCGAGACGGTGCCGCAGATAGCAGCGCCAGCTGCAACACGTCTGCCCGCAACAAGCACAGAAAATGGTGACGGCACGCAGGGTCTGTCCACAGACGCCGCAATGGATGTAACGGGTCATGGAACACCTCTTTCGATCTGTCCTGTTTTGATAGGTCGCATTTGGCGTGCCAACGCGGCCGCGCGAAGACAGAACGAACTTGCTAGACGATGACTCCTGGTCGCGCTGCACGGCTCGCACCGCAAATGAGGGCTGCTCGCCATTCAAGAATCACCTCAAGAACCACCGGGAATAGCTGTCAAGGCTGCTTCCGATCGGATAGAGTCCGGATATGCTCCCTTCCCCCAACACGATCCATACTGCCGGCCAACATTGTTGTCGATGTCTGTTGGCGTTTTGCGCACTCCTCTGTCTTGTCCCAGCCCTACGCGCCGACAGGCCGCACCTGCGCGGACGCAACTACGACGGCCGATCCGCCGAGACAGTTTTGGCTGACGCCTGGCCCGCCGAGGGGCCGCCTCGACTCTGGTCGCGCGACTTGGGCCAGGGTCATTCCGGGTTTATCGTCGCGGAAGGCAAGCTCTACACCCAGCGACAGACGCCGGCTGGACAGTTCCTTCTGTGCCTCGATCCCGACACCGGCCGGACAATCTGGGAAGTGCGTTACGACTGGGCCTGGCAACCCGGCGGCGCCTATCCCGGTCCTTATGCCACGCCCACCTGGTATCGCGGCAAGGTCTATTACTCCTCGCCCACCGGCCTCGTCGGCTGCCTCGACGCCAAATCAGGAGCCGCGCTCTGGTCGCTCAACGTGCGCGATACGTTCAAGGGCAAAGGGTTCGATTTCGGCTACGCCATCACGCCCACCGTGGAGGACGACCGCGTCATCCTTCCCGTCGGCGGGCCGGACGCCAGTCTCGTCGCCCTCCACGCCGGCGATGGCCACACCCTGTGGAAGACCGGCTCCGATCCCGCCAGTTACTGTCCCGCCTTGCCCATCACCGTGCAGGGCCGGCGCTGTGTGGCCGGCTATCTGCAAAACGCATGTGTCATTGTCGAGTGCACCACCGGCAAGCTGCTGCATCGCCAGCCCCTGTCCACCGGCTACGATGAACATTCCGCCTGGCCGATCTATCGCGAACCGCATCTGTTGCTGCTCAGCCCTTTCCGCACGGCGGCCGTATGCTCGCAGTTGCAGCCGGGGCCGGACGGCGCGCTCCTCTGCCGGCCGCAGTGGACCAGCCGCGAGATGTGCAACGATGTCGTGAGTAGTGTGCTGCACGAGGACCACGTTTACGGTTTCGATCTCAGACAGTGGCAAGCCAGCAAGCATCGCACCTCGCGCGGAGCGTTCAAGTGCCTGGAATGGTCCAGCGGAAAAGTACGCTGGTCCACGGAAGAGGTTGGCCATGCCTCGGTGATCGTCGCCGACGGCAAGCTGCTCATGCTCAACGACACCGGCAGCCTGATCCTCGCCCGCGCCGATCCAGCGGCATACCGCGAACTGGGCCGCACGCAGTTGTTCGAGGACGACATTTGCTGGACTCCGCCGGCGCTGTGGCGGGGCCGGCTGTTCGTTCGCAGTCCCTCGCAGGCCGTCTGCATCTATGTCGGCCGGCCCGAAGATCGACCGCGAGGACTGGCAACCACAACGCCGCCGGCGCGTCGCTCCTGGCGATTCAATACCGCCTGGCTGCTCAGCCGCGAGCGGGAATATCCCAACGATGCACCCTCCTGGGAAGAGATGACGCACTGGTTTGCGGCCTGCGTTCTCGTTTTCGTCGGGGCGGCGCTGGCAGCCGGACTCTCTCATCTCATCGTGAAGTGGGTCTTCGGAAAGCTCCTCTCCGGCGCGCTGGTCTTTTTCGGGATCGCGTTTGTCCTGGGATTTCTCGGCCCCAACGTGTTCAGCGCGCTGTTCGATCGCTGTCTGTTCACCTGGCCGGTCTCTCTGTATGCGGCGTTTCATCTGACGCTGCTGGGTGGCTCGTGGGCGGAGAGCCAGCAGTCGAAACGTCGTGGCCGCTGGCTGT
>JBBSDR010000739.1:0-4568 GCA_038240465.1 Gemmatales bacterium | reverse complement strand
GGAGGGCCGCCGGGATAGTTGCTCCAGGCGCCGCCGGACAGTTCTTGCGTGAGGATATAGCGCGCCGCCTTGAGGGCTTTCTCATCCCGGGCGCGGCCGAGGAAGGCCATCAGGAAGATGAATTCGGATTCGAGGATGGTATCGCCCTGCAGTTCGCCGACCCAGTGGCCGTCGGCGGACTGGCGTTGAAACAGGGCGTCGCCGGCCTGCCCGATGGTGCCGTCAAGGGGGGAGGAAGCCGGAGAGGCCAGCCGGGGACCGCTTCCCGACGGGCGCAATGCCGCAGCGTCGATCGTGACTCCGTTCACGGGAATCCTTTCCGCTATCCTCGAGAATCCATTCCGCGCCGGGCATGCAGAAGCCCGAGGCGCTGGTAATTTACCGTTTCAGGGGGAAAGACCGCAAGGTGAACTCGGAAAGGCTGGTCCAGTCGCTTCGACGGGAGGGCATGGACTTCCCCTGGCTGTCACTCACGTTTCGAGGCTCCCTGAGAAGTAGCGGCGCCTGCTGAATATCGGTTCAGATGTGAAGATAGCCCATTGCCGCATGAATTGAAGGGAAAAACTGAATCTGAACTGCTGGATTGTTGATCTCGGGTGCAAGCAACGGGTGAATTCGCGACGTGGTTCCATCCGAAAAATCCTTCCTGTTGCCGCTCACAAAAAGGCCTCGTCCGGGAAACCCCGCTGCCCGAAGTTGACGCGCCAGTTCAAGGTAATGCTCAAAGTGAATTGAATCTTTAATGTGTCCCTCGTGCGATGGCCTCTGCTTGAACCTGACACGTTGGACCGCTCTTCGGACGCATTGATCGTCAATGTTCAACCGAATTGCCGCATTGAGGACCGCCTCAGAGAGAGCGACGAGATCGGCGATAAGAGAGGTGGCGGCCAGTGAAGGAACAGGAGCTCCCAATGTCGTTCCTGTATGACCGGCAACGTCGTACAGCCGCTCGAAGGCTTCATCGACATGGCGTAAATGTTCTTCGGCCTTTGCACGAATTCCACCAATGTTCTGGTCCCATTCCGTCACAATTAGCTGGGTGACGACCAGCTGCACACAACCTGGGTTTGCCGCGAGTGCATCAATTAATCGTCTTGCTGTCTCGACACAGCCTACGCTGCGTGGTTGGCCGAGTTTCTCGTAGACGAGACATTGCACAATTTCCAGAATGTCGCAGGTGTCCAGACAGAGTACGGGCTTTGAGGCCGCGACAATTTGGCTTGCGACTGTTGTTATCCGGGGCATTTCTCCACTCGCTCCTCGTCATACGCCAGCAGCATGGCCCGCATGCTTTCGTACTCACAAGCAATTTCCCGGCACTCTCGCTCCAGGAACCCCTGTTCCGTGAGCCACCGCTCAAGAACGCCCGGGTCGAGTTGGGCCCCTTCCAAATGAGTCTGGATAACGAAAGCATACCAGCGCTGATAATCGTTGGGATGAAGCGCCTGCTTGTTTGCTGCCGTCGAAAATGCCTTCAGCCGGCGGATGCCCTCAGGAGAAAGATCTTGTTCCAGGGTAGTACGATGCTGTACAAGCTCCGCTGCTACTGCTGCATTCGCAGCAGCAGGCGCAACAACTGTCGAATTGAACTCGGATAGGATGGAATTGTATTCCTCCTCGGTCAGGACGGCTTTTTCGAGCGGAACGATATTCGCGACATACAATTCATTAGGCCCCTTCCCATGCAACCACACCGCTGCCGCCGGCCGTGTATCGCTCGCCTGGCACGCCAAGCAGAAGGCAGTTTTCCCCTTCAAGCCCATACGTCCCAAGCGGCCCTCGGCTGCGCTGTCCCGCTTCCACTCAGCCCGCGGCTCGCTCCCAAGGTTATTCATGAACTGCTGGAGTTGTGTTTCCGAACCACGAATCCTCAACTCGTTCAGAGATCGTCCCTCGCCTATTTTCCTTCCTTGGAGAAGGTCCCCCCAGAGGCGATGCAAACGGTAGCGTATTTGGGCAGGCGATTGCAGTTCATCGGGGGCAAAAGCCGCCGATGCCTCACCGGTCCAGTCGGAAATCCGTAGAGTGTAAAGAGGACGTTTCCTTTTGTCCTCCGTCATATCCCATAGCGCTTCGACTCCTTCCGCCGAAGGGCCAAGGAGTTCTTCGAGCCGTGTCGTCGCATGTTGAAGGAGAACATATCCTTCTCCCTCTCTCTTCGCCTTCGACGTGTAGGTAACTTTCATGGGGTCTCTCCGGCATCCCTGTCTCTGCCAAGTCCGATTAACTGCCGCAACCAGGATAGAGGAAGTAAGCATCTAACATTGTATTCTCCTTGAGGCCTCTCGCCAGGCAGGCAATCTACCAATGGCCTCAATAAACCGGCCTCGGTCATTGCCCTCATTCTAGACATCTTGTCTTACAGTACGAAAGGCAGGTGAGCTCCTCACTAGCGCTTCAATGCTCCAAGCGGATTGGAATAATCGTCGCTCCACGAAGGCCCGTCCGGCGCCTGAATCGTCTGCCAGCCGCCGTGCAGCAGCACCTTCGCCGCCGCCTCGCGCGATGGAGACAGCACCAGCCATTGGGACGGATATTTGCCGTCTTTGCCTTCTTGCTCCGCCACTGCCAGGTCTTCCTGATACAGCGCGATTAACGGCGGCTCCGCGTCGCGCGCCAGCGCCGCCAGGATCGGAGCGAGGTTCAGATAACGATTCGAGATGTTCACCAGGATCAGGCCGTCGGGCTGCAGGTGCTTACGATAAATGGCCAGGGCCTCGCGAGTCAGCAAATGCACCGGAATCGCGTCGGAACTGAAGACATCGACGACCAGCAGGCCGAACTTCTCCTCGCTCCGGGCCAGCGTCAGCCGGCCGTCGCCCTCGACGATAGTCACATTCGCCGGACTGTCGCGCAGGAACGTGAACCAGCCCGAATCGCGCGCCAGGTAAATCACCGCCGGATCGATTTCAAAATAAGTCCACTCCTGCCCCGGTTGGGCGTAACAACTCAGACCGCCCGCGCCAAGACCGAGGATGCCGACCTTCTTCAGCCGCTCGTCCTTCGCGAGAGAAGTGAACACCTGCCCCGCGGGACCGGAGGGGAAATAGTACGCCGAGGGCTGGCGCGCCTTCTTCGGATCGACGCTCTGCATGCCGTGAACCGTGTTGCCGTGGACCAGCATGCGGAACGTTCCCGGCACGTTGACCGTCACCCGATGGACGCCGAAGAAGCTGCGGATGCGCGTCTCGGTTCGGCCATAACTACCCTGGTAGAGTCCACTGGCCAGCAGCAGGGCCGCGATGCCCAGGCCGAAACGCAGCGGACGTTCGAGGAAGGTGTAGGAGACGAAGACCGGGACCGCGAACATCGCCGCCAGGCTGATCGGCCCGGGAGGCAGCCCCTGCCATTGCAAGACGACAATCAGCATCGCCGTCACCGCGCCAAGACCGGCAGGCAGCAGCACGTCCAGGCGATTCCAGCTCTTGCCTTCCGCCGGTGCGGGACGCAGCAGACACGTCAGCACCATCAGCAGCGGATACTCGACGACGGAGTTGAACAGCAGCGGCGCCAGCAGCGCCGTGAACAGCCCGCCGACAACCCCGCCGGCCGACATCTGCAAATAGAAGGAGGTCAGGTAACGCGCCGGCGGCCGATCGCGGGACAGTTCCGTGTGACAGAACAGCGCCAGCCAGAACAGGCCGATGACGTGTACCGCGACCAGCAGCGCCGCCGGCTCCGTCGCCTCTGACAGCATCACCAGCACCAGCACCAGCACGACCAGGGGCAACCAGCGCGACAGGATGGCACCCGAGAGGAACTGCCGTCGTGCAAAGGCCAGGACGAACGTCAGCAGATACAGCGACAGCGGCAGCACCCACAGCAGCGGCACCTGGGCAATGTCCGTGGTGATATAGGTGGTGACACTGATGAGCAGGCCCGACGGCAGCGCCGACAGCATTAGCCAGCGCAACTTGCGCGAGAATGAAGGCGTTTCCCCTTCGACTTCAGTTCGTTCCTGTTCCGTCTCTTCCGGGCGCGCGGCCTTCCACAGCCAGACGACGCAGACGACCATGAGCAGCACCCAGACGCCATAGGCGATGCTCCAGATCCGTCCCTGTTCCGACAGCGGCAAGAGCGGCTCGATGATTAGCGGATAGCCGAGCAGGGCGAGCAGACTGCCCAGGTTGCTGGCGGCATAGAGGAAGTAGGGATCGCCGGCGTCGCGGTCGCGAGTGGCGGCCAGCCAGCGCTGGATAAGAGGAGCGGTCGTTGACAGGACGAAGAAGGGCAAGCCGACCATGAGCAGCAGCAGGGCGAGCAGCCACGGTACCGGCGCCGCGTCTCCCGGATCACTCCAGCCGGCCGGCAGAGCGAGCGGCAGCACAAACCACGGAAGAGCGAGAAGCAGGACGTGCAGGACAGCATGCCGGCGCACGCCGAGGCGGGCCGGAGCGGCGTGGGCGTAGGCGTAGCCGGCCAGAAGCGCCGCCTGGAAAAACACCATGCAAGTGTTCCAGACGGCCGGCGTTCCGCCCAGCAGCGGCAGCACCAGACGGCCGATCATCGGCTCGACGACGAACAGAAGCGCCGAGCCGAGAAAGAGTGTTACCGCGAAGAAGAAGCTC
>JBBSDR010000738.1:0-4588 GCA_038240465.1 Gemmatales bacterium | reverse complement strand
TTCTATCGCCGCATCCAGGAACGCTGTCCCGACGTCGCCGCTGCCGTCGCGCCGCTGATCGAGGACTTGCTGACGAGGCGCGAGGCGATCTGTCATGGCGATTACAGTCCGAAGAACATCCTGGCTCACTCCGGTGGTTTCACACTGGTCGATTACGAGACCGCCCACCTCGGCGATCCGGCGATGGACCTCGGTTTTTTTCTGTCGCATCTGATCCTGAAGGCGATCAAGCGGCGTACAGAACAAGAGGCATTCTTCGAGTTGACGCGGGCGTTCTGGCGTGGCTACGAACGCGAGGTGAAGTTCCGTCCGCTCGCGGAATTGCAAGCGCGCGGCATCGGCCATTTCGGCCTGTGCGTCCTGGCTCGCGTCGATGGCACCAGTCCAGTCGATTACCTGACCGATGAGGCGGAACGCGAGTCGGCGCGAACGCTGGGTCGGCGTGTCCTGCTCGACAAGCCAGCGACGTGGGAGGAAGTGCTGCTGCTGGCGGCTCGGTAACGCAGCTTGATGGAGGGACAACACGATGCGCCACTGGAAACTTGTACTTGGCTTCGTCCTGTTGTGCGTGGGTGGAGTCGTGGCTGGCTTTCTGCTAGACAGAAAGGCAAAGTCAGATCAGGTGGAAACCGCAAAGAAGAACCTCAAGCAACTGGCTCGGGGTATCATCCAGTGTGCGGATGAAAACGATGGCAACATGCCGCCGACCATCGTCTACTCGAAAGAGGGCAAACCACTCTACAGTTGGCGGGTGTGGATTCTGCCTTACATCGGCGAGAGGGAACTGTACGAGAAGCTGAAGCTTGATGAACCCTGGGACAGCCCTCACAACAAGCCCTTACTCGCGAAGACCCCGGAGATCTACAAGATGCCGGGTGTGAAGATGGAAGAGGGGACAACCTTCTTTCAGGTCTTCGAGGGGTCCGGCACCCTGACTAGCAACAAGCAGCGCGTTCGATATCCGAACTCATTCGTCAATGGCACTTCACAAACGATCCTGATCATCGAAGGGGCCAATGCAGTGAACTGGGCCGCTCCGGGAGACATTCCTTACTCGGAACCCGTCTCACCACTAACGCAGATTGGGCGGCATCTTGGGCCTTTCACCCTCTGTGTTATGGCGAGTGCCGAAATCAGACCAATCGAGGCCGTGGAAGAAAGCAGATTGCGGCGTGCCATTCTCCGAGACCCGCCGAAAGATCCCTGGGAAGGCGAAGGGGACTGGTGAGCGAAGGCCGGAACAGGTGGCGGCAGGCGCATCCGGCTCGAAAGTCCAGCTCTGTCGATTGCGAGATTCCCCAGTCTGTGCTACCATCCCCCTCGCACCTCATCGACCAGCCCAGGTGTGACGGAGGATTCCGTGACCAAGCCCGAGGAGAGTCGCCCGCACAACCCATCTGGCGCGCATCCTGAGCCGGCACCAGTTACTCCGCTGTCGGCTGCGTGTCCGACGCCGACGCCTCCTCCACCCCGAAAAGGGACGATCGAGCTGAGCACGGAAGTCGCCGGTGAGACTCGGACGGCGCCGGCTGGATACGAGATCCTGCGCGAACTGGGCCGCGGCGGCATGGGCGTTGTCTACCTGGCCCGGCAGATCCATCTCGGCCGGGTCGTTGCCCTCAAGGTGATCCGCGCGGCAGACCTCGCCGCGACTGTGGACGTGATCCGGTTTCTCGGGGAAGCGGAACTGGTTGCCCGACTCCGGCACCCGAACATCATTCAGCTTTATGAGTCGGGACGGCACAATGGCTTGCCGTACTTCACCCTCGAGTATGCCGCCGGCGGTTCCCTGGCGGAGCGGCAGGGCAACCGGGCCATGCCGCCGCGCGAGGCGGCCCGGTTGGTGGAGGCGTTGGCTTGCGGGATCGCTCACGCGCACCTCAACGGCGTGATCCACCGCGACCTCAAACCGGGCAACGTCTTGCTGGCAGAGGACGGCACGCCCAAGGTGACCGACTTCGGCCTGGCCAAGCGCGTTGAGGGCGGCAGCGGCATGACGCATTCCGGGGAAGTCCTCGGAACGCCATCGTACATGGCTCCGGAACAGGCGCGCGGCGAGACCCAGTGCGTGGGTCCGGCGACGGACGTGTATGGCCTCGGTGCGATCCTTTATGAACTGCTCACGGGGCAGCCTCCCTTCAAGGCGGCGACGGCGGTCGATACTGTCCTGCGGGTGATCAACGACGAGCCGATCCGCGTCCGCCGCTTGCAGCCCCTGGTGCCACACGATCTGGAGACCATTTGTCTGAAGTGCCTGGAAAAAGAGCCGCGCGGGCGCTATGGCAGCGCCGAGGAACTCGCTGGCGACTTGCGCCGCTTCCTCGCGGGCGAACCCGTGCGTGCCCGCCCGGTGAGACCGGCGGAACGGCTGTTGAAGTGGGTCCGCAGGCGGCCCACGGTCGCGGCGACCTACGGGTTGCTGCTGCTGGTCCTGGTGTTGGGCGCGATCGGCGGCAGCGTGTTTGGGCTATGGCAGCGGTCCGAGCGCGCGCTCGCCCGGGCGGAGTCCGCCGAGGAGAAACGCCACGAGGCCGACGCGCGCGAACAACTGGCCAATCGCGCCGAGGCCGCCGCCCGCGAAGAACTGGCTCAGTTCTCGTACTTGCACCGCGTCGATCTGGCCTATCGCGAGTGGAAGGACAACAACATCGGGCGGGCGGAGCAACTCCTGGCCGCGTGCGAGCCTTCCCGGCGACAGTGGGAGTGGGGCTACGTCCATCGACTCTGCCACAGCGACCTGAAGACCCTCACCGGACATGAACACCATGTCACCTGCCTTGCCGGCAGCCCCGATGGCAGGCACGTCGCCAGCGCCTCCGATGACCTTACCGTGCGGATCTGGGAGATCGCTTCCGGGCGGCAAGTTCAGGTCTGCAAGGGACACAAGCTCAATATCCTCGGCGTGGCCTATAGCCCGGATGGCAAGCGCCTCGCCAGCGCCTCCTGGGACAAGACCGTCAAGGTCTGGGACGTGGCCACAGGCAAGTGCCTCCTGGATGTGCCGGCACACACCGGAAAAGTCTGGAGCGTCACTTTTAACGCCGATGGCACCCGCTTCGCCAGCACCGCCGAGGACATGACGGTGGCCGTCTGGGACACCGTCACGGGCAGAAGAGTGCAGACCCTGAAGGGACACAAGAACACCGTTCGCAACGCGGCGTTCAGCCCTGATGGCCGGCTCATCGCCACCGCCTCGTATGACGGAACGCTGAAACTCTGGGACGCCGCCAGCGGCGACGCGATCCGCAGTTTCACCGGCCACCTTGGTTGGGTCCTCAGCGTCGCCTTCAGCCCCGACAGCAAACGTCTGGCCAGTTCGGCCATCGACGAGAGCATCCGGGTCTGGGACGTCGCCAGCGGCCAGAACGTGTTAACTCTCTCGGGACACAGCGGCCTGATCTGGAAGGTGGTCTACAGCGGCGACGGCAAGCAACTGGCCAGTGCTTCCCGGGACGGCACGGTAAAGCTCTGGGACGCCGCGACAGGGAAAGACCTTCGCACCTTCAAGGGACACACCCTTGGGGTGACAAGTGTGGCTTTCGATCGCGACGGGACGCACCTGATCAGCGGCTCCTGGGATGCGACGCTCAAGGTCTGGGACGCCCGCACCAGCATCGAGGGACGCTCCTTCCGGGGACACGGTGCTGCTGTCCTCAGCGTTGCCTTCAGCCCCAACGGGAAACTGATCGCAAGCGGTTCGGTGGACGAACGAGTCAAGCTCTGGGACAGCACCAGCGGTCAAGAGGTCAAAACGCTGACGGGACATGCGGGGGCCGTCCTCAGCGTTGCCTTCAGCCCGGATAGCAAGCGGCTGGCCAGCGCCTCTTCCCTCGACAACCTGTCGCGTTTGCCTGCCTGGCTGCCGCGGCCAACCGCCACACCCCAGCCAGCACCGGGCGGCTGGATCAAGATCAGGGAACTCGCCTCTGATCGGGAGGCACTCATTCCCGGGGAGGCTTCCCAAGGCATCCACTCCGTGGTTTTCAGCCCCGATGGCCGGCGCCTGGCCGGTGCGGCCGAGGATGGGACGATGCGAGTCTGGGACGCCGGCACCGGTCAAGCCCTGCACACACTCCGAGGACACACGGGCATTGTGCATGGCGTCGCCTTCAGTCCCGACGGCCAGTACGTTGCCAGCGCGGGGGCGGACTCCGTGGTACGAGTGTGGGACGTGCAGACAGGCGACGAGATCCACAAGCTCGAGGGCCACACGGCAGACGTTTACAGTGTGGTCTTCAGCCCGGACGGCCGCCGTCTCGCCAGCGCGGCGTGGGACGGACTCATCAAGATCTGGGACGTCGCCACAGGCGGTCTGGTCTTTACTCTCCGCGGACACACAGCCCAGGTGTACAGCCTGGCTTACCACCCTCACGGCCAGCGCCTGGCCAGCGCCTCCGGCGACCGGCTGGTGAAGATCTGGGACACAACCCTCGGCCAGGAGGTCGTGAGCCTCAAGGGGCATACCGACGCCGTCCACGGCCTGGCGTTCAGTCCGGATGGACAACGTTTGGCCAGCGCCTCCTGGGATCGGCTGGTGATTGTCTGGGACGCGAGTCCTTTCTCAGGGTCCGCTCTCACGCCCCTTCCG
>JBBSDR010000737.1:0-4590 GCA_038240465.1 Gemmatales bacterium | reverse complement strand
GCTGGCCCGCCGCCGCTCGTCCGTCACCCGAGGTAATAGCCGGGCCAGTTGGTCGCGGAACAGCGCGTTGAACCCGTCGCGGTCGAACCGCCCGCTCTCGATCAGCAACAACCACAACTTGAAGTTCATGCCGGTATCTACCCTCGCACTTCGTGAACCTCGGTGTGTGTCCGGGCAGCGTCGGAGTCCTCCTGCCCCGTCCTGGGGCGTCTTCGCGGCCCGAGGTGGATGTGGATCTCGAAGCGGCTCGCACCCTGGCCACCGGCCTGATGGCCCAGCACCCCGAGTTGGCCGACTGGCGGCTCGGGTTCAGCCGGCAGGCCCGCCGCACCCTCGGCCTCTGCCGGCACCGGCAGCAGGTGATCGTGCTGGCCACCTCCTTCGTGTCGCTCAACGACGACGCCACCGTCCGCGACATCATCCTGCACGAACTGGCCCACGCCCTGGTCGGTGCCGGCCACGGTCACGACGCGGTCTGGCAGGCGAAGGCGGTCGAGGTGGGCGCGAACCCGGAGCGGGTCTGCACCGGGGCGGTGATGCCGCCGGGCGAGTGGCAAGCGACGTGTGCCACATGTGGCCGCACCTTCCACAAGTACCGCCAGCCGAAACGCCGGTACTGGTGCCGCCGCTGCGGGGCCGAGGCCGGGGCTTTGACCTTCACCCGCCGCTCCTGACCACCTTCAAAGGATCACGTCATGAACCCGATTGGTCGCATCCTGTTGGCCGTCCGCGAAGCCCGGTGCCTGTCGCGGGAGGCGGTGGCCCGCCGGCTCGGGTACGGGAGCGTCCGCAAGGGCGTGCAGAAGCTGATCGTCATCGAGATCACCGGGGTGGTGAAGGCGGACGTGCTGATGAACCTGCTGGAGGTGCTGGCCCTCGACCTCGCCACGTTCGAGGACTTGACCGAGCAGTTGTACCTGACGGGCCGGCAGCCGCCGGTGCCGCCACCCGCCGACGCCAACGACGGCGAACGATGACCGCGCCGGCCCGCCACTTCGCAGAAGGCTGAGTCCACGAAGCCCAGGCATGTTTGTCACCGTCAAAGGGCATGACGGTGGCCCAAAACATGGTGAACTTCGAGGTGCAAACATGAAGTGCGAAATCTGCTGACCCGACTCTTCCAGACTTCAACCGTGATGAAGGGTTTACAACAAGTCCTACTTTGACGCCGGGAAATTATCGCTCTGGGCTTGCCAAGAAAAATCCCATCTTCGGCTTCCGCGACGAGTCCAGATCAGACTATACTATCTACAGACGCACCAAGACGGTCACGTCGCTTTCCCTGCGGTTCGGCGTAGTCCTTCCGCAGCGGCTCATGCCTCCACGACGCTGTGCATGTCCACCCACGCCGGGGTCAATCGGCGAACATCCGACACTCGAACCCGACCGATTCCACCACCCGTGGCGTTTCGTGGGTTTGCGTGTCCGCGTCTGAGATTTGATGAGGTGTCGAATGGGACAACAAGTCCAACCGTCGCTCCTGCTGACCCGTGAGCAGGCAGCGGAGCGGCTATCCCTCTCCGTGGTGAGCGTGGATCGCCTTCGGCGGCAGCAGGAACTGAAAACCGTCAAAATGGGCCGGGCCGTCCGCATCCCGGTCGAGAGCGTGAATGCATTCCTCCTGGGGAAAGGGGTGCAGTCATGATCGACATGGTGAAACTGTTCGAGGAGTTCGAGAGGGAAGAGGAGCGGCGTAACCAACCCCGAGATCAAGTGCGGCGGCTGGTCAGCCGCTACAGCTATGCGAGCGAACTGCCGCACTCGCTGATCTGGCGGCACCTCTACCTCAAGTTGGAGGCCAAGACCGGCTTCCGCGTCCCCGAGGACGCCCGGTGCCGGCTCAAGCTCATTGAGGACGCCGGGTACATTCAAGACCTTCTGGAACTCGCCAAGAAGCTGGACTGACGTGCTGGGCCGTCCACGGCAGCAACGCCCGCCTCGGGCCAACCGCAGGCGGGCGTCCTGTCGCATTCCCATCGCCCCAACCCATCCGAACCCCATCGTGCGGCCAGGGTCGCGCCAACGATCCTGGCCGGCAAGGAATTCTATGTCTACCGAAACGTCAACTCCAACTGCCGGCAAGAAGACGAAATACGTCACGCTCAGGATTCCGAAGAACCTGCGCTGCCGGCTCAGTCTGCGTGGCCGGGTCGTCCTCGCAAGGCTCGTTCGCGTCGGCCCCATCTCCGCGAAGAAACTGGCCGACGAGCATCTCGGCGGCTTACTGCGACGTGAGCGCGGGCTGGCCGAGGCGTTGGCCGAACTTCAGGAACTGGGCCTCGCCAAAAAAGACCGCGAAGGCTGGTCAGCCGTCGAACCAGCCGGGGATCTCCGCGACACGTTCCAGTGGCAGAAGAATGGCCGAGGTGCATGGTACAACTGCTACCGATACACCATGATCTACCTGCCGAAGAAATCGCCCTGGCCAAAGTCGAACGCCCTCGAACTGTGGTGCGTGTACTGGGTGAAACGCCTGACCCAGCACCACGCCGGCAGGTGTTCGCTCGGGACACTGTCCCGGTCACTCGGCATCACCACGAAGACGGCACGCCGCGCGGAGAAGACGCTGGTCGAACTCGGCCACATGGCGGTCGAGGCCGATGGTTCCATCACGTTTAACAAAATCACCGATCTCCTGACCTACCAGGGCCAGGAACACGCCGAGCCAGAGGACGACACCACGCTGGCCTCTCTCCTGCGTCAACTGGGCATTCAAGATCCAAACAAGATCATCGAGCGCGGCGCGGCAACCGGCTTGTACGGCATCGACCTATTGAGCTTTGCCAAGCGGATGCACAAGCGGCACGATGCCGGCAAGTGGGGCGAAGACCCGAGCCGCATGATCCTGGCCGGGCTGAAGAACCGGACGAACCACCGGGCCAGAGGAGGCGTGAAGTAGTGGTTTCTGGCGATCCGTACACCTGTTGCGGTTTACCCCTGCTGGTGTTGCGATTGACCCTGCCTCGGTGTTGCGGTTTACCCCTGGTGGTGTTGCGATCTGCCCCGGTTCGTGTTGCGATTTGACCCCCTGTATTTGCATCTGGAAACGATTAGTGACCATCTGTGGCATACGCGGGGCGACAGATCCCCCTTTGGGGAAGGAAAGCCCCGCTACGCGGGGCGAAGACCCATCGGATGCAACGGATCGCCCGAGGAAGGCCCATCCGTGCAGCACTGGTCGAGGTGCAGGGCAAGTGGCTTCACCAGGGTACGCAATGCCCTTGCAACCGTGGTTCAACCCGAGAACTCGGCAGGCGAAAGGAGGCCAGAGGTGTGGAGGCATCGTCGTGGCGAACGTTTGGGCAGTCCTGCACGATCCCGGCAGAGGAAGTAGCCCTTGATTGCCGAGCGTGGCAGCCACGACCAGCGATGGCCTACGGCACCCATGCGGGACTTGACCAGCGTGGCGAACCCTTGCAGGCCGAATGGCGATGCTCGCCACGGACGTGGCCGAGCCTCATTCGGTCGCTCAGAACTCCTTCCTGTACCGCCGCGTCTCTTCCAGCGTCTTGAGCAGCAGCCGTGCTTGGACGAAACTGCCGTCCACGGGGCCATCGCCGTAGACCGAGTTTTCGATGTCGATGCGCAGTGCCTCGGCGATGTACCGGGCCAACTCCTCCTCGGTGATCGCCTCGACAGCGTCCGCGACCAGCGTGATCGCCATCTCGACTTTGAAGGTGCGCACCTTTTTGCCACGGTACTGCCGGTACTGGATGGCACCGCACGCTCTCTGTGCCGCTCGGTGGTCGTAGAAGATCTTGGCACAGTCGAGGATCTTGCTCCACCCGTCGCCCGTCCAGAACTGATAGTCGCCACGCTGAAGCACGAATCTCCGTGCGTGGTCGGCACCGATGTACCGTATCATGACGGCGTCTTGGTTCTTCATGTCGTCCTCGGTGTTAGAGATCGACGTTGCGCATGGCCTGCTGGTATTTCTGCTCCAACTCGCCATCGAGCAGGATGTGCTGGTAGATGCTCAAGGTTTCCCGGCGGCTGTGGCCGGTGACAAGTTGCAGTTCGGCGTCGGCGAGGCCCGAGTGCCGCGTCAGCCAAGTGATGCACTGGTGCCGGAACGTGTGCGGCGTGGCCTTCACGCCGGCGAGATCGGCGTAGTGCCGCACCACCTGTTGCACACGTCGCGTCGTGTACCTGCTGTTCCACCTCGTCTGGAAGAGCCAGCGATTGCTGCCGTGGGCCGCGATGTGGGTTCGCAGCGTCGTGGCGAACGTTTTGCCGAATAAGACGTACCTGTCCTTGTCGCCCTTGCCGCCGTTGATGCGGATCTTGCAGTTCTCCACATCGACATCGGCGACCATGATGCCACAGAGTTCGGACACTCGAACGCCGGTGAAGAACAAGAGCCGCAGCATGAGGGCGTGCTGCACGTCGTCGGCCTTGTCCACCGCCGCGTAGAACTTGCGGAACTCGTCGCCAGTGAGGACGCGGGGCAACCGCCGCCCTTTCTTGGCCGGCTTCAGGTCGCACGACTCACGAACCCGCTTGCAGACGTACCGCCAGCCGGGGTAGTCCAGCCCGGCCCGGCGGACGAGGCGGGTGATCTGGGTGATGACGACCGACTTCGCCTTGTCG
>JBBSDR010000736.1:0-4596 GCA_038240465.1 Gemmatales bacterium | reverse complement strand
GTTCAGCCGCACCGCGACGAAACACGACTGGTGGCGGTTGAAGTTCCATTGAGAAACTGTCTTCGCCGCTTGCGGCCCGGCGGATTGCTCGCCAGGCTGCAAGCGGCCTTAGCGCGATTTCCGAGAGACGATCTCTCCCCCATCCACAATCTCATTCGACGCCAGCGCGAAACAGCGATAACCCTGCCAGCGCATCTGATAACGGACATCTCCTCCCGCGGCATCCTGCGAGTAAGCCGGCAGCACCAGATGCCCTGGCCGGGCCAGAAAGCACGGCAACGGAGCCAGTCCGCGGCCAATCTTGAGTCCGGGGTGAACGTGTCCCTGAACGACGGGGCCAGGAGGCAGTTCCTCGTCGCCGTGGACGATTCGCCAGCCGCCAACCAGGACCGGACCGTCAGCGGGCTTCAGCGCGTCCGGCACCTTCTTCAAACCGCGATCGTGGTTGCCGGGAACGATTGTCAGTCTGTTGACTCCTGAAAGCGCCAGCCACGCCAGCAAACACTCAGTCACCGCGCTATCGGGACCGGCCTCGAACAGGTCGCCGGCGATGACCAGGGCGCGGACCTCGCAGCCGCGAAGCAGGGACTGCAAGGGCAGCAGCAACTCCTCGACACTCGGCGCCGGGATCGACTCGCCGCCGCGGCGTCGGGCCTCGGCATAGCCCAGGTGCAGGTCGGATACCACGGCTGTCGCGCTTGGCCGATGGATCGCCGCCCGCGCCGGTGTCAGCAGCCAGTCGTCCCAGGCGATCATCCGGGTTCGCTCCTTCACTCTGCCATGCCCGTCAAGGATGCGTGCAATTGCCACAGGACTTCTTCCGGCGTCGGCGGTGGACTGGTGATCGAGGGTGCCAGTTGTGTCCAGCCCTCGACGAAGGGCGACAGCCCGGCCAGCCAGCGAAGCCGAATCGACCGCCCCGGCAATTCCTCCACGAACCGGCGCGCTGCCGC
Source organism: Gemmatales bacterium (assembly GCA_038240465.1). Taxonomy (GTDB): domain Bacteria; phylum Planctomycetota; class Planctomycetia; order Gemmatales; family Gemmataceae; genus JBBRIK01. The sequence continues at coordinate 3,643 of JBBSDR010000736.1, read as the reverse complement.
CACGTCGCAGACGTCGTCGAGGACCTCGCGCTCGGCCTGGCGGAGCAACACGAAGTCGGGCTGGCGTGTGCGGACCTGCTCAAACAGCCGCCGTTCACCCCAATCGCGCCCACCGACGCGACGCTTCCTCCCCAGCGGGTTGCGCAGCAGCATCAGGGCGACCAGGGCCACACGCTGAAAGCGCTCGCGCAGGACCATGCTGTCCACGAGAGCACTTCGCAGGTCCTCGTCGAAGCCCTCGACGGCCAGCAGACTGCGAATGTCGTCCGGGGTCAGGGTCTCCTGGCCGCGCACATAAAGGGCGAGACCAAGGTCGGCGACGAGGCTGACCAGCGGCGGCCCCGGTCTCTGCCGCGCCAGCCGCACGGTAACGACTCGGGCCAGGGCGTCGTTCGCCTTGCGGTTCAGCGGCGTGTGCAGGTAGTAAGTCGTCAGCGACTGCGCCGGAACTGCCTCGATCAGCAGCGATTCGGGATCGGGGATTTCGCTGAACAACTCCTGCTGGACAAAGAGAGAGACCAGGTCCTCGACGGCATCGGCGGACAGATCGTACTCGCCGCGGAGCAGTTCGCTCAGGCTTTCCGGCCCTTCGCGCATGGCCTCGCCCGCCCGGCTGCGAAAGAGAAACAGGCGCTCGGCGAGCTGGGGCGACATCGGCCAGCCCTCGCCGGCCCACTTTGGGGCGCGCGGCCGGCCGGCCACCTCGATCGTGACCAGGCGCGGCGCGCCGCCTCTTCCGCCGGCACGCTCGATGCGGCGAAACTCCAGACACAGGCCATCGAGCAAGAACCGATCGCCTGGCTGTAGACGCTCGGCGAACACCTCATCGACGTGGCCGATCAGTCGCACGTCGCCTGACTCCTCGCGAACGACCTCGCATGGGTCCTCCGCCAGGATGGTTCCGAGGTTGCGCCGCAGCACGCGGACGGTCCGATCATCGCGAATCGAGAACGTCCCCTCCTCGATCCGCAATCGGGAGGACAGCCAATCCTCGCTGCCGGAGAGATAAGCGAGACAGGCGTCAAAGTCGGCGCGCGTCAAATCGCGATAGGGAGTGGCGCGGCGCACCAGGGCGAAGGCGTCGTCGGGGCCCCAGGCGCGCGTCACGGCCATACCGAGCAACTGCTGGCAGAGGACGTCCAGCGGATGGCGCGAGCCACGCAACGGCTCGCACTGGCCGAGATGGCTGCACGATGCCGTCACGGCGGATTCGAGCAACTCGGCGGGCCCCGAAGTCAGCACCAGGCCGCGGCGCGGCTGACCCGGAGCGTGACCCGCCCGGCCGACGCGCTGCAGCAGTCGCACCACGTCGCCGGGCGGATGCACCAGCACGACGAGATCGACGCTGCCGATGTCGATCCCCAGTTCGAGGCTTGTGCTACAGACGACGGCGCGGAGCCGGCCGCGCTTGAGACGCCGTTCAACACGCCGGCGCCGATCCGCGGCGAGGGCCGAATGATGTACCGCAATCTCCTCGTCCCACTCGGGATGTCGCCGCCGCAACCCCCACGCCAGCCGTTCGGCGAGCGCGCGGGTGTTGGCGAACAGGAGCGTGCTGCGGTTGGCCCCCAGTTGCGGGCCAACGACGTCGAGCAGCCGGGCCAGGAAAGTCGTCCCGGATGGCAGCGGACGCAGAGTCAATTCGAGGAGGGCGGTATCCGCAACCCGGGCAATAACGCAGGATCGGCCCTGGCCGGTGAGGTACTGTGCGGCCTCGTCGAGCGGCGTCGCCGTGGCGGACAGGCCGATACGCTGGAGCGGTCCGATGCCGGTCAGCCGTTCGAGTCGTTCGAGGCTGAGGCTGAGGTCGGCGCCGCGCTTGCCCGCCGCAAGCGCGTGGACCTCATCGACGACGACAGCGCGGAGACCGCCGAAGAGATCGGCAGCAGCGTCATGCGTCAGCAGCAGCGCGAGGGTTTCCGGTGTGGTCAGCAGGATATCGGGCGGATCGAGCCAAAGTTGACGCCGCGCCCGAGGGGAAGAGTCCCCGGTGCGAAGGCCGATGCGCGGCAGCAGCGGCGCATCGGGGAGGAAGGAAGCGAGACTGGCGAGGCAGAAACGCAGATTGCGGCGAACGTCGGAGCAAAGGGCCTTGAGTGGCGACACATACAGGACGCGAACGCCGTTCGTGGGCGTGCTGGCCAGCATCGTATCGAGCAGGGGCAGAAAGGCGGCGAGCGTCTTGCCGGAGCCGGTTGGCGCGCTGAGCAGGACATTCTGGCCGCCTGCGACATCGGGCCAGGCAAGGCGCTGGATTGGCGTCGGCTGGCCGAACCGATGGGCGAACCACGATTGAAGCGGGCCGCTCAGAGCGGCTTCCATGCGATGTCTCCGAAGGGACCATCAGGTGGAGCGAACGAGGACACTTTTCAGGATAGCAACCTCGCCGCGCGTTTGGTTCGCCGCGACGCGGAGTCCTCGGAGCGGAGCGCGTCCGGCGTTCTCGCGCCACACGCTCCGCTCGAAGACTCGCGTCGCGGCTAACCAATGCGGTCATCGCGGCTGTTTCAAACGCTCGCGCACCAGTTCGGGCAGATACTTGACCGGCAGTGTCCCGTGCGCCAACAGCGCTTCGTGATAGCGTCCCAGGTCGAACTTGTCCCCCAACTCACGCTGCACTTCCTGACGCAGACGATAAAACGCCATCCGGCCGACAAAGTACGTCGATAGTTGACACGAAGATTGCTTGGCGCGGACGAGCTTGCCGAGCGCTTCGCCTTCCGATTGGAACGCCTCCTCGGTCAGGAACTTCAACGCCTCCGCATCAGTCATCTTCGTGCAGTGCATCTTGTGATCGAGGATCGTGTTGGCCACCGCGCGCAGATAGAACTTCAACTGGTTCAGCCGCAGCGGAATACTGCCGTCGCCGAAGCCCTGGTCGAGCATCATCTGCTCGGTGTAGACGGCCCAGCCCTCCGCGAAGACGCCCGAGAACAGCACGCGCCGCAGCAGCGACGGATGGCGGTTCGAGTATTCGAGTTGAACGTAATGGCCCGGATACGCTTCGTGAATCGACAGAATGAGGAGCATGGACTTGTTGTACTCCTCGAGATAACTGCGCTTGCGGCGGTCGTCCCAGTCGCGCGGCGGCGGGCTAATGGCGTAGACGCTGCTGGCGCGCGGATCGAGCGGCGGGGCGTTGTTCAGATACGCGACCGAGTTGCCGCGCTGGAACTCCGGCATTTCCAGTACCTGACAGCGATCCGGCTCGGGCAGCCGCAAGATGTCTTTCTCCTTGATAAACGCCTTGATCCGCTTGACGGCCGTGCCAATGTCCTTGACCAGATGCTCTTCCTTGCTGGTCTCGCGGTTGTAATGTTCGAGAACGCGCTGGATCGTCACACGGCGTCCGGGCCCGTCGTCGGGAGACAGCGGCTCCTTGGGAAAGACGGCTCCCCAGGATTGACGAGCGAGGACGTACAGGTCGCGGCGGACGCGATCGAACTCCTGTTCGGCCTCGCGCAGCACCTCCTCGGCCTTGCGGTCGGCTTCCAGTTCCAGTTCGAGCTTGCGTGCGAACAACTCCTTGCCGATGCGCCAGTCGCCCTTCGCCTTCGGCAGCAACTCTTTTTCGAGGAACTCCTGATGTTCCTTGAGCGCTTCGACGACCGTCTTCGCGGCGGTCTTCAGCTTTTCCTGCAGC
>JBBSDR010000735.1:0-4600 GCA_038240465.1 Gemmatales bacterium | reverse complement strand
GGATCCCCTGGCCAGTCTCGATCCGCGCATGACCGTCGGCGAAATTATCGCTGAGCCGCTGCGCGTACATCGGCGCGAACTGAACGCTGCGGCACGCCGAACCGAAGTCGGGCAGATGCTTGCCGGCAATGGTGTAACTGAAGCGATCCTCGACGTGCAGGCTGCCGCTGTGGACGATCTGTTCGCCGGTCCGCACTTGCCAGGTGAAGTCGAGATCGGCGAAGGGCCGCACCCAGGCGGCAAGCAGCAGCAGGGCGAACAGGACTGCCCCACCCGCCCCGCGCGCAAGCGAGGAGAGAGACGCGACCCGTCGCTGGTGCTCCAGGCTGGTCACCGCGTCCCCTTTTCCCGTGCGGCGGCCATCTCCATCAGGCCGAGAAAGAAGCTGCCGAAGACCACCTGCGCTCCGAGCATCATCGTTGTGCAGCCCCACAGAGCGTGCCGCAGCGTTGAGCCCACTTCGAGCGGACCGAAGCCGGCGCCGATCCAGCGAATCACAAGCCAGATGTTGAGACACAATCCGATCGCGAACAGCAGTCCGCCGAATTTCAGGCCGCGTTCCAGCGTAAAAGAGCGCGCCAGCCAGGGGGTGAGACGGTGGGGCGGCAGCAGGCCCGAGCGCCAGGCGAATAGCTGCGCGAAGGCCCACAGCCACAAGCCCTGATGTCCCAGTACAACGCACAACGAGCCGAACAGCATCGTGTGGACGTCGAGCGTCACGCTGCCGATCGCGCAGGGTCCGGGAGTCAGCAGCGCCATCAGGCCGAGGCCGAGGCCGAGCAGACAGACCGACGGCACGCGGAACAGCCAGAGCGGACACATCAGCAGCAAGAACCGCAGATGCCGCCAGCCGTCGCGGAAACTGCGCAGATGCGGGGGACGGTCCCGGCCGTCGGGCGAGAGGGTTGTCGGCACCTCGCTGATCTTCTGCTTGTGCAGACACGCCTTGACGACCATCTCGCTGGCGAACTCCATGCCCGGCGTGGTCAGGTCGAGTTGTTCGTAAGCCTCCTTGCGGAAGCCGCGCAGGCCGCAGTGAGCATCGCGGATGGGGCTGCGGAAGAAGAGATTGAGGATGCCGGTGAGGATTGGGTTGCCGACGTGGCGATGGAGCCAGGGCATGGCGCCGGGCTTGATGCCGCCCGCAAAGCGATTGCCCATGACGAGATCGTCGCCGGCCCGCAGCCGCTCGATGAAGGGTGCCAGAGCGGTGAAATCATACGAATCGTCGGCGTCGCCCATGATGACGAAACGGCCCTGCGCGGCTGCGATGCCGGCTTGCAGGGCTGCGCCGTAGCCGCGCTCCTTCGCCGGGACGACACGAGCGCCGGCCTGGCGCGCGAGGTCCTGCGAGCCGTCGGTCGAGCCATTATCGGCGATGACCACCTCGCCGGCGACGCCCAACTCGCAGAGACAATCCAGGGCTTTCCGAACGCACGTCGCCACGGTCCGCGCCTCATTAAGGCACGGCATGACGACGGATACTTCGACCTTGTCGGGAGCAGAGACGGAGGAGGGGCGTTCGAGATCGGGGAGAGTGGCCGGCATGGGGATCACCTGCTCGGGGATTCAGCAGGGCGCGGCATGCGCCCTCACAACGATAGGTCATGGAATCGCCGCAGGCAACATCCAGGGGATGGCTCAGGGTGGATCGTAGCCGCCGGGGTTCCAGGGATTGCAGCGGCAGATGCGCCAGACGCCCTTGCCCGCGCCGCAGATCGGCCCATGCTTCTTCACGGCCTGGATGAAGTATTCGCTGCAACTCGGCTGGAACCGGCACAAGGGAGGCAGAAAAGGACGGATGACCGCCCGATAGAACAGGACGCCGCCAATGAGAAAGACGGTCAGCAGCCAGCGCAGCGGCCACAACACACGTCCGATCATGACGGCGTCCCTTCCTGCGTCAAGCGCTTCCCCAGTTGGCGGACAAGCTTGGCGAGGCAGTTCATCAGCGTCTGCAGGTCCGGCTCGTCGTTGCGGCGCGGAATCAGCACCAGGTCGAGTCCGGCGGGCATCTGCGGCCGGGCCAGCCGAAACGCCTCGCGGTAGAGCCGGCGCAGCCGATTGCGCCGCACGGCGTTGCCGTACTTGCGCGACACCGACAGGCCCAGGCGCAAATGGGGCAGCCCATTCTCGCAAGCGTAGACGATGAGCCACGAGTCGCTGACCGAACGGCGGCGGTCGTAGACGCGACGAAAGTCCGACGGCCGTCGCAGATGCTCGGCCGGGCGAAAGGCATTCGGTTTCGTGGGACTCAGGGACATGGGTGATGAATGATTGATGATTGATGATTGATGATTGATGATTGATGATTGATGATTTTCTCGCCCGCTCAATCGAAAATCGAAAATCATCAATCGATAATGACTCGGTTCAGGCCCACGGCAATTCGGCGCGCGGGTTCTGTACATTCCGACGCGCGAACTCCTCGAGAAGTTCGCGGCTGCGAGCGTCAAGCGTCGGCGGCAGCACGATTTTAATCTCGATGTACTGGTCGCCGCCGGCGATGCCGAAACGAGGCAGACGCCGCCGGGCGCCGCTCGACGTTCCGGGCTTGATCGTCACTTTCAGCCTGTCGCCGCTGATGGTCGGCACCTCGATCTTCGTGCCGAGGGCCGCCTCGGTCAGGGTCAACGGCACCTCGAGGATGACGTTTTTGCCCTCGCGCTTGAAGTACGGATGCGGCTGGATGCGCAGACGGACGACAAGATCGCTGCCGCCTGGTCCCTTGCCTTCCTGAGCGACCTTTTGTCCTTCTTCAGCGCCGGCGGGAATGTCGAGATCGACGAAATGCTCGCCGTTGGAGATCGACACCGAGCCGCCCAGTGCCGCCGTCATGAATGGTACCTCGACCACGGCCTCGGTCCTCTGACCGCCGCGCGGCTGGCGCGAACGGCCGCGCGGCTTGCGCCCCCCACCTGTGAAAACGGACTCGAAGCCGGCCGGCATCTCGACGCCTCCCTCGCCCATTCCGCCCATGCCGAACTGGCGCAGAAGGTCTCCCAGATCGACGGCCCCAGCGCCAGCCGCGCCGTTGCCGAACTGCATCGGGTCCGCGAAGCCGAACTGATCGTACTGCGCCCGCTTGGTCTTGTCGTTCAGGATGGCGTAGGCGTCCTGGATCTCCTTGAACCGCGTCTCGGCCTGCTTGTCGCCAGGGTTGCGATCCGGATGATACTGGCGAGCGAGCTTGCGATAAACGCGCTTGATCTCCTCCACCGTCGCACTTCGCGGGACGCCCAGCACTTCGTAATGATCGCGAGGCATGGTATTCATCCCACCCACAACAAACGGCTTCGTTCCTATCTCAATTCTAACGCACAAAGACGGCGTGGAACAGTGGCTCGTGCCTGCCGCAGCGCTGAGGAACGGGTGTGACGGGTATCGGCCGCAACATCTGCACGGGGCGGCGGACGCTTTTCGGCGCGCAAATTCAGCGGCCTCTGCCAGCAGAGAGACACGCCGTTCGGAAACGGCGCCCCCCCTCGCCAGCGTTTCAATCGCGAAACTTTTCCCGGGAGCCTGTTAATCGCGGTTAACGGCGCAACGCCCCGAAAACGGCCATCAGGCCGCTTCAAAGGCACTTCCCTGCTTGGCCCAGCGTTTGCATTACGCTCTCTCGAACGGGACCTGATCCGTTCGGGAGGATGTCATGATCGAATTCCGCTGGGTGGCCCTCATCGCTCTCTGGACTCTGCTCTCGGGGCCGATCTTTTCTACCCCCTCTGGTTCGGGGCCAGCTTCACAGCAGCAGAGCGCCGCCGCAACGCGGCCCGCGCCCCGCTGAGCCAGCCGAGAACTGTTCGCGTCTCCCCTTGCGCCATATCCTCACTGCGGATCGGCCCAGTGACCGGGAGACACCCAGATGACCGCCAGCACCCCGTCCCTCGCTGACCTGCAAGCCAGGGCGCGCACCATTCGCAAGGACATCATCACCAGCACCACCACGGCGGCTTCGGGCCATCCGACCAGTTCGCTTTCCGCCGTCGAGGTCGCCGTCGCGCTTTACTTCGGCGGCTTCCTTCGCCACGATCCGAAAAACCCGACCTGGCCCCAGCGCGACCGCTTCATCCTCAGTAAGGGACACGCCGCGCCCCTGCTGTACGCCGTCCTCGCCGAGTCCGGCTACTTTCCCGTCGATCAGTTGCAGACCCTCCGCAAACTCGGCTCGCCCCTCGAAGGCCATCCCAACCACCGTCGATTGCCTGGCGTCGAGGCCTCGACCGGCTCCCTCGGCCAGGGACTATCCATCGGTATCGGCTGCTGCCTCGCCACCCGCCTCGATGGCTTCGACTCGCGCAGTTTCGTCCTCATGGGCGACGGCGAAATCGACGAGGGCCAGGTCTGGGAAGCCGCCATGGCCGCCGCCAAATTCAAGCTCGACAACCTCGTCGCCATCGTCGATCAGAACGGCTATCAGCAGACGGGGCCGACCGCCGAGGTCCTCGACCTGCGGCCCATCGCGCCGCGCTGGGAAGCGTTCGGCTGGAACGCTCAGGAGATCAATGGCAACGACATGGCTGCCGTGATGGCCGCCTTCAAGAAGGCCCTCGAGACGAAAGGCAAGCCAAACGTCATCGTGGCCAAAACGGTCAAGGGC
>JBBSDR010000734.1:0-4609 GCA_038240465.1 Gemmatales bacterium | reverse complement strand
CGGCACGCTTACGCCGTGCCGCTGAATCGAACGAACCGGCACGCTTACGCCGTGCCGCTCGCCGAAGTGCCGCTGAATCGAATAAACCGGCACGCTTACGCCGTGCCGCTCGCCGAAGTCATTTCTGGACACGCCCTCAGTGCCGCGAGCCTATGCCGCCAGGGGCTGGCGCAACTGCTCGGGGTGAAACAGCCCGACCCGCGTGCGCCGCAGCAGGAAGTCGGCCGGGAACAGCGCCATCTCGTTATCGCGCTGGTAGAGCAACTCGGCGCACAGGTCCGGCTCCTCCGGATGAATCGGCTGCGCCAGTTCCGGAGTACGCCGGACATACTCCATCACGTCCTCCGCGTGCCGTCCATAGCGATGCACCAGATGCCACGCTGCCGCTTCCGACAATCCCTCGCGCTGCAAGCCGGCAATCGTCCGGCCGCGGAAAGTCGGCCACGGTTCGAGCGGCGTGCCGCTGAGCGGCAGACGGCTGGTGTGCTCGCGGCGGTGCAATCCGAGTCGGGTGACAATCGCATCGGTGATGACCTCGGCCATGTGGCGATAGGTCGTGTACTTGCCGCCCGCGACGGAGAGCAGACCGGACGGTGAGGCGAACAGGCGATACTCGCGCGACCGCGCCGAAGGCTCACCCGGCCGCGAACGCAGCAGGGGCCGCACACCGACGAAGTGAGCGAGCAGGTCGTGCGGCCCCAGCGGTGTGCGAAAGTGGTGATTAAATCCCTCGACGAGATAAGCGATGTCGTCGGGCGTGACACTGAGATGGTCGGGCGTGTGGTCTTCCTCGGTGTCGGTGGTGCCGACGAGCGTCTTGCCGAGCCAGGGAATGACGAAGAAGACGCGGCCATCGCGCGGATGCAAGAGCAGCAGCGCCGAGTCGAGTCCGCGGTCGCCGAGGACTAGATGGACCCCTTTCGTCGGCCGCAACCGCGGAGCCTCGTTGTCGCCCGCAAGCCGGCAGACCTCGTCAACCCACGGTCCGGTCGCGTTCAGGATCTGGCGCGCGGCGATGGTGAATTCCTGGCCGCCCACGCGATCGACAGCACGAACGCCGGTGATGTGTCCCTCTCGCTGCTCGAACGCGCTCGCCTCGACGTAGTTGGCGATGCTGGCTCCATGATGCCAGGCGGTCCGCAACACCTCGATGCACAGGCGGGCGTCGTCCATCTGGGCGTCGAAGTACTCCGCGCCGCCGAAGAGTCCTTCACGGCGCAGGTCCGGCATGCCTTCGAGCAAGCGCAACCGGGACAGGCCACGACTGCGGCGAATGTTGCCCCGTCCCGCGAGCAGATCGTAGAGCAGCAGACCCAGACGCCACTTCCACGAGGGCACCCGCGCTCCGCGATAGAACGGCAGCAGAAAGCGCAGCGGCTGGACGAGGTGCGGCGCATTGTGCAGCAGGAGCCGGCGTTCGTGCAGGGCCTCGTAGACGAGGCGGAAGTCGCCATGCTCCAGGTAGCGAAGTCCTCCGTGAACGAGCTTGGAGGAGACACTGCTCGTCCCGGAGGCGAAATCTCCCTTGTCGATCAGGGCGACGCGTAGCCCGCGCAGGGTGGCGTCGAGGGCCACGCCAGCGCCGGTGATGCCGCCGCCGAGGACGAGCAGATCGAAGGAGCCGTCCCGAAATGTGTCGAGTGTGCGTCTCATGGCCACACGTTACCCGGAGCTAAGCAATTCTTCCAGTCCGGAGCAAAACTGGGGCCGACTCTTGCAAACGGTCCCGGGTTCGCCCTATGATGAGAAAATGATTGCAAGCCTGCCTGACCGTGAAGAGGAGTTCGTTCCTCATCTGCCAAATTCACCGGTTTGATCCCTGAATCCTGGTTCCGGAGGAGAGCCTGCGGGCGTTTCTTCTGTCCCTCTGGTGGAGGTCTGTCACCGATGATGAAGACGCGTGGAATGATCCTGGCCGTCGCCCTTTTCCTGGCGAGTGGTCTGAGTGTGCTGGCGCTGGCCGGCGACGATGAGCCGACTCCCGAAGCCAAGGCGGCGGCGGCGGCAATTCAGAAGCTCGCCGATGACGCCGGCAAGAAAGACTGGGAGAGCATCACCAAGGATGGCTCGGCTCTCGGCAAGAAGCACGATCTGGTCGATGTCATGAACGTACTCAAACTGCGCAAGGTAGACCCCAAGACGAAAATCGTCCTCGGCGGCGCCGGCGTCGGCAAGGTCCCGGGCAAGATCACGCCGGACGGCATCGAGGCGCGGATCATCAGCCTGACGAAGAAACCGATGGTAAAGGCCACGCTGGACAAGGAGCAGGCCGACCTGATCCGCATGGCCGAAGTCACGGCCGCCATCGCCGCGACGGCAGCGCACCAGTGCGTCATTCAGGCCAAGATGGGCAAGAAGGACCCAACCCAGTGGCGCGAGTGGTCCAAGGACATGTACGAGTCCTCGCAGGATCTGATCAAGGCCCTCAAGGCCAAGAACACTGCCGACATCAAGACCGCGGCGAACAAGCTGAACACGAGCTGTAACGAGTGCCACGGCGTCTTCCGCGACGACAAGTAAGGCGATCTTGTTTCAAAGTAGTTTCGATACGGACCAGCCCCGAGCGCAAGCGAGTGGGTTCCTTCGATACACCCCTCGCTCGCGCTCGGGGCTGGTCCGCAGGCTCGCGGCTCAACGCTCATTGCTGGAGTCCATCACCGATGATGAAGATGCGTGGAATGCTCCTGGCCGCTGCCCTGGTTCTGGCGAGCGGAGTGAGCGTGCTGGCGCTCGCCGACGACGACAAGGACAAACCCAGTCCGGAAACCAAGGCAGCAGCGGCGGCCGTTCAGAAGCTCGCCGACGATGTCGGCAAGAAGGATTGGGACACGCTCACCAAGGCCGGCTCGGAAGTCGCCAAAAAGAACGAGCTGGAACACGTCATGGCCGGGTTCAAAATGCGCCGGGTGGTCGTCAAGACGGGTGATGCTGTCGGCGGGATCGGCATCGGCAAGGTCCCGGCCGCGATCACTCCCGACGGCATCGAAGCGAAAATCAGCAGCCTGAGGATGAAACCGCTGGCGGCCAAGGAACAGGCCGATTTGATCCGCATGGCCGAGATCACCGCCGCGATTGCCGCGACATCAACGCATCAGTGTCCCGTTGACGCCAAGATGGGGAAGAAAGATCCCGCCAAGTGGAAAGAATGGTCCAGGGATATGTATAAGTCCTCGCAAGAACTGATCAAAGCCCTCAAGGCCAAGGACGCCAAGGACATCAAGTCCGCCGCAAGCAAGCTGACGACGAGTTGCAATAGCTGTCACGAAATCTTCCGCGACGACAAGTGAACTCGCACCGCTTGCGGCTTCGCGGAGGACCGCCAAGCCGCAAGCGGCAAATCCCTTCCTCACAGATCGCGCAACTGCCAGTCGATAGGCGTCTTGCCCAGGCGGCGCAGGGCGTCGTTGACGGCGGAGAACGGCTTGCTGCCGAAGAACTTCTTCGCCGATAACGGCGACGGATGAGCCGCCTTCAGAATGACGTGCTTGCCCCCATCAATCAGCTTCTCCTTCTTCTGCGCATACGCTCCCCACAGAACGAACACCACCGGATCGCTCCTGTCGCTCGTGGCGCGAATGACCGCGTCGGTGAACTGCTCCCAGCCCTGATCCTTGTGCGAGTTCGGCTCGTGCGCCCGCACCGTCAGCACGGCGTTGAGCAAAAGGATACCCTGCTTGGCCCAGTCCTCGAGACAGCCGTGATTCGGAATCCGGCAGCCGAGATCGTCCTTCAGTTCCTTGAACATGTTGACCAGCGACGGCGGCGGTTTGATTCCCGGACGCACTGAGAAGCACAGCCCGTGCGCCTGGCCGTCGTCGTGATACGGGTCCTGCCCGAGCAGCAGGACTTTCATCTCATCGAAGGGTGCGAACTTGAAGCCGTTGAAGACGTCCTGCTCCGGCGGAAAAACCGTGTGCTTCTTCCGCTCCGCATCGACGACTGCTTCGAGCGTCTTGAAATACGGCTTCTCGAACTCCCCGGCCAGCACCGTTCGCCAGCTCTCGGGAAGGGTTTCAAGCTGCGTCGCCATGCCCTGTGTCGTCTGGCTGCTCGCGCGTGGACTCGACGCGGCCGAGGTTGCGACGGGTTTCTCCTTCGCCACGATTGCCTCCTTCTTCTCCGGTTTCTTCGTGCCGGCGGCCTTCTCGTCCACGCCGTTCTTCTCGCACACATCCTCGAGCAGACAGCTTTCACACTGCGGATTGGAACTGGTGCAGGTGTAGCGGCCATGAAGGACGACGGCCGGGCCGAAGGTGATCCACTCGCTTTTCGGCACCAGGTCCATCAAATCGTACTCGATCTTCTCCGGCTTCTCCAGTTCCGTCAGTCCGAGCCGCTGTGTGACCCGAGCGACGTGCGAATCGACGATGATGCCGCTGGGCAGGTTGTACGCCTGGGTCAGGACGACGTTGGCGGTCTTGCGAGCGACACGCGGCAGTGCGGTCAACTCCTCCATCGTGCGCGGCACCTGACCGCCGAACCGCTCGACGATGACCTTGCAAGCCGCCTGGATGGCCTTGGCTTTCTCGTTGAAGAAGCCCGTCTGGCGGACGTCCTCGGCCAACTCTTCGAGACTTGCCTGTGCGTAGGCGTGGGCGTCGGGATATTT
>JBBSDR010000733.1:0-4613 GCA_038240465.1 Gemmatales bacterium | reverse complement strand
GCTGGTAAACAAAGGAGCCGTCCGGCTGGAGCGTCAACTCACCCTTGGTCGGTGCCGCCACCAGCACCGCCTGAAGCGGACCCGTGCCGCTGTCGTTGACCAGCACACCGGATGACGCCTCGATTTGCAGCCCGGTGTCCTCAACGAGAGAATACGAATCCGAAACCCCCTGGACGGTGCTGCTGACCGGCAGGACATGGAGGAAGACAGTCGCCGTCGCCGTTGCCCCCTCGCTGTCGCCGATCGTGTAAACGAAACTGTCAAGTCCCGTGAATCCTGCGTTGGGAGTGTAGATCAGCCGCCCCGTGTCTGCCTCTCGCGTCACCGCGCCCTCGACGTCCGAATCGTTGCCGAGGACGTCGATGGCGACCGGAGTATTGGCGAAGGTGGTCACAGGCAAGTCGGTCCCATCGTCCTGAGCCACGGGTGGATCGTTGACCGCGAGGGTGGTCAGACTGACCGTGACCGCATGGCTGTAACTGCTGCCATCGAAGGCACGATAGACGAACACCGCTGTACTGTCCCAATTCGCCGATGGCGTGTAGTCGAAGGAACCGTCGTCGTGCAACACGAGGGTTCCATCGCTGGCATCCTGGACCAGGACGGCGTGAAGGGTGACGCCCGCTGGCGCTGTGTCGTTGGCCAGGACGCCGTTCGCCGCCGAAACGTGGAGCGGGGTGTCCTCGGTCGGCGTGTAGGCGTCGTCGCTGGCCACGAGCAGATCGCTGACCGGCAGCACCTGCACGGTCACGACCCCTTGGGCCGTGCTGCCCTGACTGTCCTGAATCGTGTAGCCGAACTGGTCGCTGCCCGAGCTGCCGGGATTGGGCGTGTAGGTCGCGGCACCCTGCCCCCAGTTGCCGGCCACGGTGCCACGCTGGCCGTCGCTGACGTCGAGCAGGTCGATTGACGTGGAATCGACGTCGTAATCATTCGCAAGAACCGGAATGGTCACCGATGCATCGGCATAAGTCTGGATGGTACCGTCGTTGACGGCCACGGGCGGATGGTTGTAGTCCAGTCCCAACTGCAGCCGATAGGCGCCCACAGAGCCGGGATCGCCGGACCCGCCCGTCAGAGGCGAATAGCCGAAATTGGGATAGCCCGAGACGCCGACGTAATAGACGCCCGACGCCGGCGCCACGAAGGTCAGCGCGGAATCGAGGCTGGCGTGGCCAGTGTCGAAGTCGGTGCCGTCGTCGTTGCTGTCCAGGGCGTTGCCTGCCGCATCGAACACGCGGACGATGCTGTCCAGCCCGCTCAGCGGCACGCCCGAGTCCAGCAGCGCCGCATCGACGTCGGCAAGCAGGATTTGACCCGCCGTCAGTTCCACGCGATACAGATCGACGTCGCGCTGGGCGAAGAGTCCATCGCCGATGACCTGCCGCCATTCTTGCTTGGGACCCGGAGTAAGCGTCACGGGCAGAGCGGTCTCCAGCGTGTCTCCCGGCAGATCCGCTTGGCCCGCCGCGGCCACCATGACGGTCACGGTAGCCTGGTCGCTGCCGCCGTGGCCATCGCCGATGGTGTAGGTGAAGACGTCCGTGCCGCTCCAACCCCAGTCCGGGGTGTAGCTGATTGTGCCGTTGGTCTCGACCACGATCGCGCCATGAGCGGGAGTCGTGGTGGCCGTGATGCTCAGCGGCTGGTTATCGGCATCGACGTCGTTTTCCAGGACGGGGATGTGGACGGTAGTGTTGACCGGGGTGGCGATCGCGTCATCCACTGCATTTGGACCATGATTGCCAGGGCCGGCGTCATCGTTGTCGCCGATCGTGATGGTGGCGGTGTTGGAGGAGCCGATGGCGTAGCCGGCTGCCGGCGTCAGGGTCAGCACGACCATCTCGGATGCCTCGGCCAGCCCGTCGTCGACCGGCGTCACCGAGACGTCCTTGAAGCTCTCGCCCGGATTGAACGTCACCGTCCCCGACAAGGACTCGGTGATATCACTGGCGGAAGCCGTGCTGCCGTCCAGGGTGTACTGAACGGTCAGGCTGTCCAGCAAGCCGCCCACGCGATGGAAACGGAACGTCCCCGGGTCTGCCGGCGTCCCCTCCGCTGCCACGCTGTCCAGGGCCTCGACCGAGATAAGCGGCGGGCTGTCGTCGTTGCTGATGATGCCGGTCCCCAGCCCATTGCCCACCACGGCGACACACGCTCCCTCTTCCGTGAATGCCGCCGCCTCGTTGCCCTCGGCGATGTCCCCCTGACATTCGAGCAGGGGAACGGCTCGTCCCTGCCGCAGCCGGCTCACGGCTGGCGGAGTGAGTGTCAGCTTAGGCAAGTCCGCCTGGGCCAGGGCCAGCGGCAACAGCTTGCTCTGCGCTTCCTCGGGTTCGCTGTCCAGGTTCAACCCATCCTCGGCGCGGAAGGGACCAACGCGCGTCCGTCGCAGCACCTGCACATAGCCGCCACAGCCCAGCCGCTCGCCGATGTCGCGCGCCAGCGAACGAATGTAAGTGCCCTTGCCGCAGCGCACCTCCAGGTCGAGCAGAGGATACTGGTAATGCAGTACATCCGTCCCGTCGATGCGAACCCGGCGCGCGGCGAGATGGACCTC
Source organism: Gemmatales bacterium (assembly GCA_038240465.1). Taxonomy (GTDB): domain Bacteria; phylum Planctomycetota; class Planctomycetia; order Gemmatales; family Gemmataceae; genus JBBRIK01. The sequence continues at coordinate 2,053 of JBBSDR010000733.1, read as the reverse complement.
CTCGCCGGCGCGGGCCAGGGCGTAGGCACGCTGTCCGGTGACCTTGGCGGCGGAGTAGGCGGGCAGAACCTGATCGATCGCGCCGAGGAAGCCTTGCAGACAGGAATCGATCTCCTGGCGAGTGGGCGCGATCTGGAGCCGGCGCGGCGTGATGGCGCCATCGGCGTCGTCGGTGTCGCTGACGCCGCCGAAGTGGATGGTGGTCCGATAAGTCTTGGCCATCCGCTGGACATATTCGGTCAGGCGTGTGGCCGAGCCGAGCCAGCGAACGAGGACGCCGGTTGCGAGCGGATCGAGGGTCCCGGTGTGGCCGAGTTTGGTGCCGTGAGGGAACCAGCGCTGGGCGCGATCGACGGCATCGCGCGAGGTGATGCCTGTCGGCTTGTCCACAATGAGCAGCCCATCGAAGGAAGAAGTTCGCATGTCGCCCTCAACTTCATGACGCTATCAAGGTATACTCACGCGGAAGATTCACCACAGAGGGCACAGAGAACACAGAGGAAGACAAGAAAACCACCGAAATGCATTTTTTTCTGCTCTGTGGTGAATCCTCTTGGAGCGCTATCACTCATGGCCCACATGTGTGTCATCTACAATCCCCGTGCCGGACGGGGCAAAGCCGAGCGGACCGTCTCAAGGATGCGCCGCGTTTTGGGCCAGCGCGCCGAGTTCTGGCCGACGCATCGACCGGGACACGCCGAACAATTGGCGGCGCTTGCGGCCGCTCGTTTCGCCATCGTCGCGGCGGCCGGCGGCGATGGCACGGTTCACGAGGTGGCCAATGGTCTGCTGAGCGACGAGACGACGCAGGCGATCCTGGCTGTGTTGCCGGTCGGCAGCGCCAACGATTACGCATTCAGCCTTGGCCTGGACGAGGACTGGTGGAGGCGAAGCGATCCCCACATCGGCGTGCGGCGTGTCGATGCCGGGTTGATTCGCGGCGCGGACGGCCGGCAGCGATGGTTCATCAACTGTCTGGGGATCGGCTTCAATGGCCATGTCACTCGTCAGGCGCGGCGCATCAAGAGTGTGCGGGGGATTCCGCTGTATGCGCTGGCGGTGCTGCGAGCGATGACGTCGGATTTTCGCCATCCGCTGCTGTCGATCCGTCTGGATGACGGCGCGGTTCAGAAGGTTCCGACGCTGGCGCTGACGCTTGGCCTGGGACAGCGCGAGGGCAACTTCCTGCTGACGCCGAACGCGATTCTCGATGATGGCCTGTTCGATTACCTGCATGTGGGTCAGTTGAGCAAACTTGGATTGCTGCGTTATGTGCCGCGGATGATTTCGGGACGGATTCCGACGGACGATCCTGTCATCGGCGTGGGTCGTTGCCGGCGCATGGAAGTGGAGAGCGACGAGCCGCTGATGGTGCATGCAGACGGTGAGTTCTTCTGCCAGCCCGAGGAAAGCGTGCGGAGCATCAAAATCGAACTGCTTCCAGGCCAGCTGCGCGTGATGGGCCGCATGTAAACGCTGCCGCGTTCATTTTTTCTTTCGCCCGCGCGGTTTCTTCGCGCCCGATTCCGTCGCTTGTGGCTGCCGCACCCAGTCGCGGAACTGGCGAACGACCTGCGTTTCGCTCAGGGAATGCCGCAGTTCGAGAAATCGCGCCAGCTCGGCGACGGGGAGCATGGGCAGCGCCTTGCTGCTTGGGCTGGGCTGATACTTTCCCTTGGAATCCAGCAACAGCACCTCGATATTTGGCTCGTCATAGCGCCAGATTTCGGGAAAGCCGAGCGCGGCATAGATGTTCAACCGTTCGAGGATGCCGCGGCTGATCTCAACTTCGAGCGCCAGATCGGGAGGCGGATCGACGTCCGGATCGTACTCGCGCTTGCCGCGCATCTGCTCCTCGTGCTGAATCCAGTAGCACTCGTCGGCCTCCAGCCCCTTCATCCGCAACTCACGCTTGAACGTGGTCGAGCCGCCGCTACAGATCTCGATATCCATCTCCAGAAAGTAACATTCCAGCATCCGGGCGATGAGCGACTTGACCCTTTCATGTTCGAGAGAGAGCGTCATGATTTCGAGTGCCCCTTCGTCGTAGGTC
>JBBSDR010000732.1:0-4629 GCA_038240465.1 Gemmatales bacterium | reverse complement strand
CGCTTGCGGCTTAGCGGGCGTTAGCGGACGATCCGCTAAGCCGCAAGCGGCAAGAAAGAGGGAAGTTATTTCGCCGTCGGTCCTAACCGGCGGGAGACATTCATGCGTCGCCTCTCCATCGTCTTCTTGTTCGTCGTGATTCCGGCGGCCCGCGCTGACTGGCCGCAATGGCGTGGACTTCACCGCGACGGCGTCTGGACCAACGCCAAGCTTCCCGACAAGTTCCCCGAGAAGCTCGAAGCACGCTGGTCGAAGCCGATCGGCGGCGGCTACTCCGGCATCGCCGTCGTCGAGCAGCGCGTTTTCACCTTGGACTATCAGAAGCAGCCAAAAGAGCAGGAACGCATCCTCTGCCTCGACGCGAAGACCGGCGCGACGCTCTGGACTCACTCCTATGATGTCGCCTATCAGAAGATGGAATTCGGCAACGGCCCGCGGACGACGCCGACGGTCCACAAGGGCCGGGTCTATACCTATGGCGCGCGCGGCCATCTGCACTGTCTGGAAACGAAGTCCGGCAAGGTGATCTGGAGCCACGATTGCATCAAGGAATTCAATGGCCGCATTCCGACGTGGGGCCATTCGTGTTCGCCCCTCGTCGATGGCCGGCGCGTCCTCGTCCAGGCCGGTGGTCAGCCGAACGCCGGCCTTGTCGCCTTTGATCTCGACACCGGCAAGGAGGTCTGGCGCAGCCTGGACGACCGTCCTGGCTACTCGTCGCCGATTGTCATCAATGGCCAGGGTTGGCGGCAGTTGGCGTACTTCCTGCCGGAACACGTCGTCGGACTCGATCCCGAATCGGGCAAGGAACTGTGGCGCATCAAGCAGACGCCCATCAGCTACGACGTGTCGATCAGCGATCCCATCTGGCACGCGGGCGTCCTCTTGACCGGCGATTACTGGACCGGCTGCCGGGCGCTGACGCTCGATGACAAGGGACTGAATCCAAAGGTGATCTGGAAGGGCAAGCAGGTCAGCCTGCTGATGTCCACGCCGTTATGGCGCGACGGCTACGTCTACGCGCTGGACCGTCATCGCGGCTTGAAGTGCATCGAGTTGAAGACGGGCGCGATCAAGTGGCAGGACGAGTTCGTGTCGCCGCGCGGCAACAATCCGCATGCATCGCTGGTGTGGATCGGCGAGCGGGCGTTGATCTTCAACGAGAAGAGCGAACTGATCGTGGCGAAGCTGACGCCGAAGAAGTACGAGGAGATCAGCAAGGTAAAGGTGCCGCTCCGGAGTGGCTTCACCTGGGCGCATCCCGCCTATGCGGACGGCTGCATCTTCGTCCGCGATGACGAGGAGATCGTCTGTGTGCCGTTGACGAAGTGAACGGCGTCATCTCGTCTTGAGTTGTTCCTGGAGCCAGACGTGATCGGCCTCGCCAAGAGGGGGATCGAGCGGCCTGGTGTAGTCGATGTCCATTCCATAGCGGCTGCGATCGTAGATGCCGTCGATCATCGGCTGAAGGTCGAGTATGAGATCGCTATCGGGACGGTCCAGGGGGACGGGAAAAGCGGGGAGGACCTTGCGATAGTGAGCCGGCCAGACGTGGCAGACAGCTTCCTTGTACCAGCGCCCGACCAGCAGACGGTAGGGGCTGTTCGGCCAGGCATCGAGCATGGGCATCCTGTCGCCGCCACGGAGCAGATCGATTTCGACCAAATTTGCTTCTCCAAGTAACAGTGCCTGACGCTTGCGAAGATACTGTTCCCTCCCCGGCGAATGCGGACGTTTGTTCGACGGCGACAGCACCTCGATGCAAGTGACGAGACGGCGTTCTGGCTCGACAGTGTGAATCTCGACGAAGCTTTCGCGGAATTCCTCGGCGACGAATGCCCGGAGGGCCATTGGGTCGTTGCCGATAATGGTTTCGGCCACGGCAACGCTGCTCTCGGCCAAGATGGGGGAGCGCGCCAGAGGACCGCTCACGTTGACGTCGGGATACATGGAAGGTGCCGCTTTGCCCTCGGATTCCACGAGTTCAATCACTTCGCGGATCGCTGTACGAACGCGATACTTGCCGGGCAGGAGAGGGGCGAGAGTACGCTTGATCTCGATAATGAGATCGTTGTGGAAATCACCCCAGTAACCATGCGTCTCGATGTACGGGTCCATGCCGGAAAACGGCGACTTCATGAGCGTTTCCTCCTGAGAGTATGCCACAGCATACCCCAAAGCGTCTTCTTTCGCGAGCCGAAGTCAGGATCCCGACCGCGTTCAATCCCACCAGATCGACAGCAATCCATATTCCTGCCGGCCCATGCCGAGAGCGCGGTCGCTCTCTTTTTGATCCTCATGGAGCAGGATTTCGCCCGACCAGTCCTCTTCTTCGGCGATGCGGGCCAGTTCGTGAGCCTGGGCGCGGCTGGGCGTCAGGATGAACAGCGTATCGGCGTTCCAGAGGTTGTGGCGCAGATCGCGCAACTTGATCAGGCCGGATATCAACAAGTGGCATGGTTCGTGGTAGTCCGCAAGGCCGGGGCGATCCAGTAGGACGGCCAGCCAAAGAGTGCGATGCTTGAGGAGGCTGGCGTACACCTTCTCGCCATCGAGAGCATTGTGTTCGGTCCGGCGCAGGAGTTCGAGTTGAATGTCCTGCACGGACGCCTCGCGAAGAGAAAGGGATTCGCTCATGACGCAGTCCCCCTGTCGGTTGAGTGGTTCGTCCTTCCTGCATGATATCGCGGAATTCTTCTCGGACAGAGAACCCTTTCTCTTCTGGCGGCGGTACAATCGAGCGATCTGTTTGGAGGATGCCTCATGCGCCGTCTTGCTCTCCTCGTTCTCCTTCTCGCCGCATCGGCCTCACCGGCCGGCGAGCGCAAGGATTTCTACGGCGATCCGCTGCCGTCCGGGGCCGTCGCGCGGATGGGGACCTTGCGACTCAAGGTCGCGGGACACGTCCTCGCTTTTTCTCCCGATGAGAAGACCTTCGCTGTCGCATCGGGCGATCGCACGGTCTGGCTGTGGGACGTCGAAAGTGGCTTGCCGATCCGCGCGTTCGAGCGCATCGACCAGAACGCCCCGCAGGCTCTCTTTTCCGCCGACGGCAAGACCCTGACTGCCGTCTTGCGTGAGGGACTGGCCACCTGGATGACGTCCTCCGGCAAGTTGCTCCGGCAACTCGATGTCAAGGAGTGGACCTCGGACGATCCGGCCGCGAAAGCTCTTTCTGCCGATGGACAGCGCTGGGCTTTCGCAACCGACAATGTCGTACTGATCGGCGATGCGGCAAGCGGCCGAGTCGTCTCGCGAATCGACGTCAAGGGTTCCCGGACACAATTCCCAAGCTTTTCCCCGGATGGGAAGCGGCTCGCCTTCCTGGCCTCCGGAAGCTGGTTTGTTTGGGACCTGGCAAGCAACAAGTCTATCCGCCGGGCGCCGTCGGAACATGTCACGTCTGGGTTCGTCTTCTCCCCTGATTCTGCCACCGTGGCCGTACACGAGATTGAAAATAATTCGGCAGCGTATGGTGTCATCTCACTGTGGCAACCCGAGACCGGAAACAAGCCAATCGTTCTCGTCCGGAGCAAGGATCTGTCGAGCGGTGTGTTCACTCCGGACGGCCGAGAACTGCTCGTTGCAACAAGGAAGGCGATCCAGTTGTGGGACGTGAAGTTGCGAAAACTCCGCCGCTCTGATCCCGCCGAAGGACCACTCCGCCTGACCCTGTCGCCGCGGGGACGATACCTTCTCACTTCCGAGGTTTACCAGAAGAATCGCTTCGTCCGTCTCTGGGACCTGAAGAGCGCGACCGAGATGCACCCGGCGCGCCCTGCACACGACGATGAGATCACCCGTGTGACATTCTCCCACGATGCGGCGCGGTTGATCTCATCGGATAATCAGGGGAGGCTTCGCGAATGGGAAGCAATGACCGGCCGGCCGATCCCACCCCGCGCCTCTTCACCAGAGAGGCTGTCCGCACTCGTGTTTTCCCCTGACGGCAAACGCCTGCTTTTGGGAAAGGACGAGGAAAGAGTCGGGTTTCTGGAGATTCAGACCAAGGACGGGAAGCGAATCAAGAAGATCGCTCGGGTCCATGATTTCACCCTCTCGCCCGACGGCAAGCGGCTGCTGGTATCGCAGCAGGGCGGCTTCGTTGACAGGAATGGATTCCGAATGCCTGTCGATCTGTGCGAGTTCCCTTCCGGCCGTTCTCTTTTGGCATTGCCGCCGGGAGACCGCGTCGCGCTGCTCTCCTTTCTCGGCGCTGGCGAGCGGTTCCTGGTCGTTCGCAGGCGGGATCTGGAGTTCGGGATGATGCTTCGCGCGGACGATTGCGCCACCATCGAGGTATGGCAAACCGGCACAGGCAAGGAACTGGCTCGCTGGACACTGCCCATCTTGTATAGCTGGTTCGACACCACGTTCATGACGTCTCCTGATGGGCGCATACTGGCCCGGTCCTGGTCTCATCGCCTGGACTTCTTCAACATTGTGGATGGGGAAAAACTGCTGAGCGTCGAGGGGAGTGAGAAATCCCTCTTCGGCCCGGGTGTCTTTTCGCCCGATGGAGCGATTCTTGCCGTCGGCGATCGAACGAACGTCCGGGTCTGGGAAGTGGCTACTGGAAGCGAAGTCGCGCTGCTGAAGGGGCATCGAGAAGACATCACGGCGCTCGTT
>JBBSDR010000731.1:0-4629 GCA_038240465.1 Gemmatales bacterium | reverse complement strand
TGCAGCCGCCAGCGCAGCAGGGTGCGCCGGGCCTGGATCTCGCCGGCGGGATTGCCGGCATGGTCCCAGCCGGCCCGCTGCCATTCGACGTGGAAGTGGTCGAAACCCGGCGGAAATCGGCCCGAGTCGCCGGCCAGTGATTCCAGCCCCTCGTCCCGGTCCAGCAACTCCAGCAAACCGCGGGCGCCCTCCACGGCCAGGTCGCGGTTGTCCAGGACCGACAGGGCCTCGACCAGGTTGAACAGCGCCGGAAGATGGCGCGGCTCCCGGGCCGCGGCTTCGCGAAAGAGGCGAGCGGCTCGCTCAACGGCGCCGGGGACACCCGCGCGGGCGGCAAGGCCGGCGATCAGGCCCAGGGCGTTATGAAGTTCGGCCCGGTCCGGCTGGCGGACCAGGGCGGCCTCGAGGTCGGCTGCCAGCGACAGATCGGCATTGACGCTGGCTGTCAGGGCCAACTGGGTGCGGTCCAGGAGCGAGGGCGAGGGCGAGGGCGACTGCGACGCCGCGGCGCGTTGCCGGGCGCGTTCCACCAGGACTGGCAGTTCGGGCTGAAGCGCGTCGAGAGCGGGCCGGAACAGCGCCTCGAAGGAAAACTCCTGACGGCGGGCGAAGGCGGCCCCGGCCAACCGGCGGCGGTCGGCCTCGCGGTCGAGGAAGTGTTCCAGCAGTTGTTCGAGGTTGTCGTCGCGATAGAAGACGCACTCGATCCCATCGCGGAGATAGCCGGCCGTCTCCTCGTTGAAGTCCGAAACGAGCAGGGCGCCGCTGGCCGCGGCCTCGAAGACCCGGCGGTTGCACTCGCCGCGGGCCGAGCGGTTGAAGACAATACGCGATCGGCGCAGCAGAGTCCGATACTCGATTCCCCAGGCGCCGGAATGGAGGAGGACCCGCCGGTGTTTGGCCAGCGGAGCCAGCCGGGCCAGCCACGGCAGACGCGGCCGCTGGACCGCGGGGTGCATGTTGCCAACAAAGAGGAGGTCGATATCGCGCGGGCCATCGAGGTTGACGCCGTCGAGGAAATCGCTTTCGACTCCATAAAGGGTGGCTGGCCGTGCCTGGGTCAGTCCCTGGCGCTGGAAACGCTGCACGCTGGGACGGTCGGCGAGCAGGACGTCGAACCAGTCGAGCCGGCGGTAACCGTTCCACAACAGCGGGGCGTCGCCGGCCAGGCCGACCAGCGGCAGCGGACAGGAGCCAAGCCACGGCGGCAGCGCCAGGTAGGGCAGGTCCAGCACCAGCAGATCGGGTTGGAAGCCGGCAGGCGCACCGGCGAGCAAGTCCGCAACGGAGCGTGCCTGAGTCAGTTCATGGGCCGAGAAGACGTGGACGGACCCCTCGGCGAGGGCCGCGGGCCAGTGCTGCCGGGGCAGGGGTTCCGGACCATAGAGGAAGCGAATGGACATGGGCAAACTCCGGGTAAACTTGATCTACCACGGCGTGCGATTGCAGAAGTCTGCCAAACCGACGCCTGTAACAATAGACAAAATGGGGAAAACCAGAGAAAGAAAAACTGGCCAGCCTCTTGCCCAAGCCTTATATTTATCCCTGTCATTATAGCAGGGCGATTGCCCGGCTGCACCCAAGACGGCAAATTCTTCAAGACTGCCTCCTTCAGGAACGTTGCCTGTGAAGCCCCTTACTGAAATCGTTGCCAATCTCAAACACTGGCTGCGTCACACCTGGATCGCTCGCCTCCCTCTTCTGGACCGCTTTCTCGGCGTCGAACGCCCGGCCCCCGCGCCCAAACGCAAACAGCGGACCGCCCAGCCGCAGGTCGAGGTCTTTGAAGACAGAAACCTGACCAATGACCCCTTCGGACTGGCCCAGGGAGCCATTTTCGGCGGTATCGCCGCCGAGATGGCCGCCACGTTCCGTACGCCCACCCAGGCGCTGATGCGCGGCCTGAGTCCCGACTGGTCCGGGGTCCCCGGACGCAACGGCGACAACGACAGCCCCGACCGGCCCGCCGTCATCCCGTCCGCCGACGCCGACGCCGCTTTCGCCAATCTCCGGATCGACTCCGCCGGCGCGGCCGAGGACAGGCCCAACAGCGGCGCCATCATTGATGCTCCCGTCCACGAGCCGACCCCGCCGGCGCCCCGCGACGACCGGCTGGCGCTGAACAATCCGATCGGGCCGGACTTTCTCGACCGCGTCCTCAAGGGCCTCAACGCCGCGGACCCCGCCCTCGAGAGCAGTGCGGACGGCGAACAGGCCGGTGGTGGCGGCGGGGGCGGCGGCACCAGCGCAGGGGCAGGCGGCATGGCGGATGCTGGAGCCTTCGGAGGGGGAGGCGGTCCCGGCAGCAGCGTCGAAAGTTCCCTGTCCACGCAAGGCAGTTTCGGCGGCGGCCCAGGCGACAGCGATCCGTTTGCCTCCCTCCCCGCCGATTTCTTTGGCGGCGGCAACAGCAGTCCGGCGGCCACTGCTCTCCTGGGACAAGCCGGCGATGCCGCGAGCGTGTCGCCGGCCACGCCGGACAGTCCCTACATTCCCTGGCCGCTGCACACCGAGCCGGCCGAGCCGTTCGTTCCCGGCACCCTCGCTCCCGATGCCCTGGCCACCCTCGATGCCCCTGCCATCCGCTTTGAAGCCAACCGCGGCCAGGATCCCTCCTCGTCGCCCTTCCTGGTGCGTGGGGCCGGCTTCGGCGCTTCGCTGAGTGCCGGCGGTGTATCCTTCCACCTGCCGCCCAAAGCCGACGCGGCCAGCCAGGCGCCCGTCCAGGTGAGCATGCACTTCGACGGCGCCAACAGCAAGGCGACGCTCGCAGGCCAGCAACTGCTGCCCGATGCCAGCAACTACTACCTCGGCGACGATCCGAGTCAGTGGCTCAGCGCTGTCCCCAACTATGCCGGCGTCATTGCCCAGAACGTCTACGACGGCATCAACGTCGTCTATCACAGCACCGGGACCAAACTGGAATACGACCTCCAACTCGCGCCGGGCGCGGATGTCTCGCAAGTCCACATCGCCTTCGACGGGGCCGATGGGGTGGCGCTGGATGGCAAGGGAGGATTGCTGATCCATACGGCGGCGGGCGACCTCGTTGAACAGGGGCCAGCCCTGTTCCAGCAACTGGGCAATCAGCAAGTCAGCGTCGCCGGCAGTTTCGCGCTCAACCAGGACGGCACCGTTGGGTTCGTCGCCGGCGCTCACGATGCCGCCCGCCCTCTCCTCATCGACCCGGTCATCGGCTTTTCCGGGCCGGTCAGTCTTGGCTCGCTGTTGCCGACCGCCATCACCCGCGACAGCAGCGGCAACCTCTACGTCGCCGGCCAGTACAATTCCGGCACCAGCCTCGACGCCTTTGTCCGCAAGTTGTCCTCCACGGGGGCGACGGTCTTCACCAGTTACTACGGCGGCTCCGGTTCGGAGACGGCGCCGGCCATCGTCGTCGATGCCTCCGGCCAGGCGTCGATCACGGGCCGGACCAACTCGACCAACCTGGCCACGCTCAATCCGTACCAGGCCAGCAACGCCGGCGGCGACGATGCCTTCCTGGCCTCCTTCAGTGCAAGCGGCACCTTGACGATGGGTTCCTATTTCGGCGGCGCCAACAACGACGCCGGCCGGGCCATCGCCATCGATTCGACGGGGCGGCTGATCGTTGTCGGCGAGACTTCGTCGAGCAACCTGCCGCTGGCCTCGGCCTTCCAGAGCAGCAACGGCGGCGGCAAGGACGCCTTTGTCACCCGCTTCGCCGTCGGGGCCGGCTCGCTGTCGCTGTCGAGCTACGATGGCGGCAACGGCGACGACACGGCCGCGGCGGTGGTGGTGGACTCGTCGGACAACATCGTCTTCGCCGGCACCACGGCTTCCAACAACCTGGCCACCACCGCCACGGCCCTGCAGCGGCACTTTGCCGGCGGCAGCAGTGATGGCTTCGTGGTCAAGGTGCTGGCCTCCAGCAACAGCGTCGGCCTGGCCAGCTACTTCGGCGGCGAGGCGACGGACACCCTTACCGCCCTGGCCCTGGACAGCGAGAACTCGATCTACCTGACCGGCGCCACGCAATCGGATTACCTGTGGACGCGCAACCCGCTCCAGGGAGTCGGTCAAGCGCAGCATGCCACCTACACCGACGCCTATGCGGCCAAGTTGAACGCCGGGGCCAGCGATGTTTTCTACTCGACCTTCCTTGGCGGATCGACGAGCCAGGGCGGCAAGGCCATCGGGGTCGATAGCAACGGTCAGGCCATTGTCGGCCTCGGCACGGCGTCCATGGATTTCCCGGTGTTCAACGGTCTGGCGTCGCCCTACGGCGGCTTCAGCATGGGCAACAACGCCGCGCTGGTGCGGCTGGACAGCGAGGGCCACCGCGACCTCTCCAGCACTTTGTTGGGAGGCACGAGCATCGGCGTGCTGACCGGTCTGGCGGTGGATGGCGGCGGCACGGCGTACGTCGCCGGCACCGATGGCGGCGGCAGCACGGGTACGGTGATCAAGGTCGATCCCAAACTGGACAGCAGCGCCAGCCCGCTGCTGCTGGGCATCACCAGCGACACCGGTTCGTCGGCCTTCGACAACCTCACCACCTCGACGTCGCCGACGCTGCGCGGCATCGCCGCCCCGAGCAGCAGCGTCAAGGTCCTCAATCCCGACGGCACCAGCGCCGGCACGGCGACC
>JBBSDR010000730.1:0-4634 GCA_038240465.1 Gemmatales bacterium | reverse complement strand
TGGTTGGCACTTCTCACGTCATTGCAAGGATTCACCCCTTCTTCGTCAACCAGGCACCAGGCAACGTAACCTCCTGCTGTACCTCAACCTCAAAGCGGGACGATCTCACAAGCCGGCAGGGGTCGTGTATGCTCCTTCAGGTCCGTGGTGATGCCCGTGTACAGCGAGCCATCGGCACACCGCAGCATGTAGACGAACCAGCTCTCGCCAGCCAGCGGCGCCATTTACTGCTCCTGCTGGCCCTCTCGAGACCGTGGCTTCTAACCGCCCACGCGCTTGACCTTGTAGCCCAACTTCTGCAGTTCGGATGCGATCCGTTCGCGCTGGTCGCCCTGGATCTCGATACGGCCATCCTTGACGGTCCCGCCGGTGCCACAGCGTTCCTTGAGCTTGCCGGCGAGTTCGCGCACTCCGGCTTCGTCGAGCGGAAGGTCCCAGACCGTTGTCACGCCCTTGCCGCGCCGGCCCTTCGTTTCGCGGCCCACCTTGACGACAGCGGCGCCTGGCATCGGGGCTTTCTTCGCGTTACAGGCACAACTACCGTGAGGCTGACGACACTTCGGGCAGAGTTTGCTCGGGGCGATCGTCTCGCCCGCGGAGGCCGCTCTTGTGCCGCCGAACAGGCGTGCGATCAATTGCATCACCTTTTGCTCCATGCCCGCGAGAGCATCGGCAGCGTCGGCGACCTGCCAGAACTCGACCTTATCAACGCAGGTCGGGAAGCACTCCTGAAGCAAGGGCAGACGCTCGTCCTGCTTCAGGGCGATGATGAGCGAAGCGTTGTCCAGATCGGTGACGGCCGCCTGTTCGGGAACCCGGGTACAGGCTTCGACAGCGGCCACGCCAAGTGCGTCGAGTGCCTTGATGGCAGAAGGCGCCAGCGGGGCAATGGAATGGGGGCCACGCTCCAGGCCGAGGCGGCGAGCGGAAGCATGCCACGGCAAGCCCATGCGCGCCGCAACGGAGTTGAAGAGGACCTCGGCGAAACGACTGGCGAGATAGTTGTCGGTGCAGAGGAAGAGGACGGTTTGTTCGCTGCCTTGCCTCATCTGCCGACGTCCTCCCCTGACCCGGCACGTTAAGGAACGGTTGCGATATAACTTCCCGCCGCGTGCGGCTTAGCGGGCAGTCCGCTAAGCCGCAAGCGGCGAGAACGATTGCCCTCCACCGAAACCTTGCTATTTCAGCAAGTGATCGATGAGGTAATCCGCGCTGCTCTTGTACTTCTCGTTGGGGCGGCCCGGGTAAACGAGGACCACGTCCACCCCCACGGCCTTGAGCTTCTCTTCCAGCTTGATTCCCAGGATGGGCGAATGGGTTGGGTCCTTCGGCGAATCACCCACCTTCGCGTCTTTATCGCCGCCGTAGAACAAGCCGATCGGCGGATCGTCCTTGGAGACGTGTTCGATCGGCGAGTATTCCTTGATCCACTTGAGGACCTTCTCACGGTTGTCGATCAGGCTCTTGAAACCGGGCAGACCAAAGGCATGGGCGCCGTAGCTGTAGTTCGGCATCCATTCGCGCAGTTCCTTCGGATCGAGAGACGTTTGCGCGCCGTTCACCGCGGCGCAGTACAGCCGGGTCGATTCGCGGGCAATCGGATCGTCGCTCTTGGGGTCGGCCATGTCGTCGTGAAACGCGAGCCACAGCGAGGAGCAGCCGCCGGCCGAGCCACCGGTGGCGCCGATGCGTTTCTTGTCGAGGTTCCATTCCGAGGCCTTGGAGCGCACGAACTGCAGCGCGCGGGCGGCGTCTTCCAGCGGCGCCTTCACCGGCGGCTCGATCTTGTCTTCGACGCCGTTCTTGACGTAGCGATAGTTGATCGACACGACGGAGATGCCCTTGTCGAGGAACGGATTCGGATTGGTTTTCTTGTCACCGCCTTGCCAGCCGCCGCCGTGAATGTAGAAGACCACGGGGGTCGGCTTCTCCGACTTCGCCGGATAGAAGTCGAGGACCTGGCGAGGGTGTTTGCCGTAGGCGACGTTGAGGAGTTGCTTGGGTTCATCGGCCGCGCGGGCTGGCCCCGCAAGCAGCAATGCGGCCAGAAGAAGGATGCGCTTCATAATGGAGACTCCTGGTGGAAGAGATCGCTCCGGCATTGTACGGGATGCAAGGAGATAACGGTGGATGTCGCCGATCTTGTAAGCCAATACCTTCGAGATACAAGCCCGTTGAGTGCGGAAACGAATCGGCAACCTGGAGGAGGTAGTCCACCCCCTTCGGAGCAGGCTGGCCGGTTCGGAGAAGGAATCAGCGAAAGCGTCACTGCCCAGCCGTGGTGAGCCGAACTTGTACGCGAAATTCATCGCAAATCTTTTCTCTCCCACCAGTTGCGGTTTCAGTTCTCGACAGCGTTGCCTGTACGCCCCACGCCGCTCCGCGCTGATGTCCGGCGTACATTAAAGGCCCCACGCAAGATGTGCGGGTCGTGACGATTCTCCCTCGCGCAACGACTTTTTGGACATTAATGAAGATGCGGGTTGGGCAATGACGATGATATTCGAGCAAGCCGTCATTCGTGCCTCCGATTCCCGGTGCCACAACTGTCCCAAACACTCTCCGCTTCCAATTTCATCCGGAGAACCGTCCCATGTCGATCTTGTCGTTGCTGAAATCTTGGATCGGAGGCCCCGGCGAAATGTCGATCCGGCCGCCCCGTGTCAAACCGTGCCCATCTGGAAGTTACCGTTCTGGAAGATCGCCTGGTGCCGGCCTTCGCGATCACTCGCTTTGTCCCGCCCTCGCTCATCGACGTAATCCCCAAGGCGCAGTCTGGCGAGACGGATCAAAATAGCGAGCCGAACATCGCGGTCAACCCGTCGAACCCGGGCCAGGCCTTCATCGGGGCGTTCGCCGATAGCGGAATTAACCCTTACTTCTCGACGCAAAACGGCGGGACGTTCTGGATCAATTTCCAGAGTCTGGTCCACGGGGACGAGTCCCTTGCCGCGACACAGAGCGGAAACCTCTACGCGGCCGCGCTGGAAAATGGGCCCCCGAACTCTTTCACTGTCTTCAAATCGTCCGCTCCGAACAACCCGCCGAACCTTGTCCCGATTAGCACCTTCCAGGGAACCGATACGCCCGACCAGCCCTGGGTCGAGGCTGATACGGTGGGGGGCCAGGATCACATCTACGCCACATTCAACGACCTCAGCGCTTTCCCCACGGGAAACACCGCCTCGATCTATTACTCCACCGATGGGGGATCGACTTTCCAGGACCTGGTCATCGAGCGGAATGGCAGTGCCGTTGTCGGCCAGGACGGACCTGACGTCCGCTCGGCGGTCAGCGGCAACACGGTCTACGCAGCCTTCAGCCGCTGGACGGTTGATGAAGGAGGGGCCAACTTCCTGGCGGACGAGGTCGTCGTGAAGGATACCAACGGGGGAATTGGGCCGAACCCATTCACCGCCCTGGGAGCCAATGGGGTCGTGGCCGCGCCGAACATCATTAGACGTTATCAGTAATAGTAATTTCGTTACCTTTTCAGTGGCCGCTTGCGGGTGTTAACTCGGAGGTTGTGCAACCCACAAGCCGCCTCCATGACCGAATCTGAATCTCCCTCTTTGGTGTTCCGTAAGACATCTTTCACGATGCGGCAGCGTTTCACCCCTGCGAGCGCATGCTCGACTTTGACCCGAACGCGTGCCAACTTCCGATTTGTTCGCTTTTCAGTGGGCGTGAGTTGTCCTCCGCGTGGTTTTTTTTCGCCTGGCAAGTTTCCTTTACCGCTGGCTCGTACCCTTGAAACCCGGTGTCCTTGTATAACACCGTCTCCGGAGGATAGGAGATGCTTTCCTGATCGGCAATCTTCTTGTCGTGTGTCTTGCCGACGTAGGTCTCGCTCAGGAAGCAAATGCGTTTACTTCGGGCGTTGGCGATGACCACGTTCTTGTCGGTGTGCGTCTTCTTCTTGCCGCTGTAGTGCGCGGCCTGTTTTTCAGGGTTTTTCGGCCTCTGGCGCCGCCGCTCCGTGCCATCGACGATCAGCCGAGGGTCTTCCCCAGCAGCCGATTGACTCTGGGCAAAGTGACTGGGGTCGCGCTCCGGGAGAGCGCCTGATTCATCGAGGGCCTCTCGTAGGATGGGCAGCAGCCGGTGGATCCAATAGTTCACCCCCGACTGACTCAACTCGAAGAGTTCCCCCAGGAGGGTTTGCAGGGGATACGTCTTGAGATAGATTAACAGGAACAACAGCTTCTGTTCCGGCGCGTGCAACACTCCCTTGCGGCCTCCGCCCGCAAACCGTTGGCGGGGTCGACCTGCCAAGGTTTGGTCAGGGAGGTACAGCCGCTCGTAGCACCGCGTGAACGCGGTCAACAGGAGTTGAAACTCCGGAAGTGTCAGCCCGGTGAGAGCGAGAAACTTCCGACGATCACTCTGGAGTTCTGTATAAGTCACCATGGACCTATTGTATTACTATTACTGATAACGTCTATTGTCGATCTTCCCGATGATGTCGGCAACCCCGGCAACATCACGAACCTGCTGGACAACTTCGAGACCAGCAACGACTTCTTCGGTGGGCAATTTGGCCTTGAGTCGGCAATGCGTTTCGGCCCAGTGCAGCTCAAGGTAGCGGGCAAGTTGGCCGTCGGCGTGACCACAAAAGAGGGGCGGATTAACGG
>JBBSDR010000729.1:0-4640 GCA_038240465.1 Gemmatales bacterium | reverse complement strand
CGCGTCCTCGACCTCGGCGCGGACGGCGTCGTCATTCCCTGGGTCGAATCGGCGGAGCAGCTGCGTCAAGCGGTGGCTTACGCTCGCTATCCGCTAGCCGGTGTTCGCGGCATCGGCGCAGAGCGAGCAACCGCCTGGGGCCAGTGTCTCGTCGAACACACGAGCGAGGCGAACGATCACGTCCTCGTCGTACCAATCATCGAGACCGTTCGCACGGCGGCTTCCGTGCCGGCGATGTGTCAGGTCGAGGGCGTCGAGTTGTTCTTCTTCGGTCCAGCGGACTATTCCTCGACGGCAGGGCATCGCGGCCAGTGGGAAGGGCCGGGCGTCGCGGAACAAATTCTCGGCTTGAAGGACGTCATTCGCGCGGCCGGCAAGAACTGCGGGCTGCTCGCCACGAGCAACGACAACCTGCGCGAACGTGTCGAGCAGGGCTTTCGCCTCATCGGTCTCGGCCAGGACTCGGGGCTGCTGCTGCGTTCGCTCCATACCGCGCTGGCGACGGTGGGACGCGATCGTCCGCTGCGCGCCAGCCTGTTCCCCTCGGAACCCGTCGCCCTCTCTCGTCTGCCGCGTCCGCCCGAATCGATGCGGCCGGATCGACAGCAAGTGATGAATCCTGTCGGTTCCTGTCCGCGCGTCGAGATCGAGAGCGGCGTGACCTTCGAGTGCCTGGTCGGCAGCCACAACGCGGCGCGCAACCTGACCACGGGACTTGTCACGTTCGCGCCGTCCGCCCGGTTGCCTTATCACACGCATCCCTTCAGCGAGTCGATCACGCTGTTGCAAGGGCGAGCCGTCATGGAAGTCGTGGGACGCTGTTACGAGTTGGGGCCGCTGGACTATGTCGTCATCCCGCGCGAGACGCCCCATCAGGCGCGGAACCTCTCGACGACGGAACCCGCCGTGCTGCACATTGCGATGGCGACGCACAGCCCGACGCGAACGCTGGTGGAGACGCCGTTCGTCAGCCGCTTGATGCCGGCGACCTTCGCGGGATTACCTGGGGTGGAGCGTGTCAATCGTTTCCGGACGGCGCCGCGCGGCTCGGCGGGTCCGAACACGGAGTTCATCGACTGCTTCAATCGCGATCTGATGCCGGGCATCGAGATGAGCGGCGGTTACGGCCTGTTCTACCCCGGAGGCCGGCTGCCGGCTCACGTCCACGATTTCGACGAGTCGATCTGCATCATCAGCGGCACCGCGACGTGTATCGTCGAGGGCGAGCGCTATCCGCTGTCGGACTGCTCGACGGCCCTGGTGCCGCGCGGACGAGTGCATTACTTCATCAACGAATCGGCAGGTGCAATGGCGATGCTCTGGGTATACGCCGGTCCGACCCCCGAGCGGATCGTCGTCGAGGAACGCTGCGCGACCGTTGAATGGAACCCCTGGCGCTCTCATGAGCCTGCGAAAGTGTAAGACCAACGGCGGAATATCTTCTCTCTTTCTTGCCGTTTGCGGCTTGGCAAACTGACCGCCAAGCGGCAAACCCGAAAGTCCGCGAAGGTAGGCCCGAACCGAAGGCCGAGAAAAGTTCCAGGAAGTCTTTTCTCAGCCACTTTCCATGCTACTGAAAATTCGTTTCCTGTCGTCTCGACTCGGCTCGTCTGGCCCCGCGCGATGGAGAGGCTGAATAAGCGCTTGTGGCGGTCTTCAGAGGACGGTAAGCTCAGGTCGTGTTGAGTTCCGGGACTCCTCGGGAGACCGCCCATGTTCGGATGGCTTCGTTTCTGGAAACACTTCAGCCAACCGCCGCGGAAACAGCCAACGGCTCAGCCGAAGCCTGCGCCTCCGCCGGTGCAAGCGGGCGGCGCTCTTCTTCCTCCTTCCCCTGGACGAACCGGGGAAGCGGAACTGCTGGTGCGCGGCGACCACTGGAAGAACACTGCAATCCCTGCAAACGAGGTGATTCTGTGTACGTCGGTCGAGCAGGAGCGCGGCCTGAGTAACCTGCTCAACAAACTGGAGGATGCCTCTCTCGCGGTTCACGATCCGGTAGTTGATGCCCTGGTGCGGCTGGGTCCCATGGCCGTTTCCCCCCTGATTGAGCGACTGACCCACAAGGATGCACGAGTCCGCACTCGGGCAGCAATCGCGCTGGGACGGATTGGTCCTCCGGCACGCGGCGCCTTGACCGCCCTTCTCCACGCATCGGTGGATTCACTGAACGAAGTCAGACCGGCCGCGCGGAAGGCACTGGAGCAAATCGACCCGTCCTGGCCCAACCAGGAGGGCATTGTCGGAGTCATTCCGGTCCTGACCGCCAAGCTGGGCGATGGCAAGACACCTGTGGCGCAGGCTGCCGCGGAGGTCCTCACCCGGATGGGTGCGCTCGCTGTCCCTGGCCTGATCGCTGTGCTGGAGGACTCTGCTCCCGGGAGCGAACCCCGCTGGATGTGGGCGGCGAGAGCGCTGGGCTGGTTGGGACCGGAAGCCCGAAACGCGGTGCCGGCCCTCATCCGAAGGCTGGCGAGTGAGAAGACCTTCGTCATGGAAGCGATCCTGGAGGCGCTGGGCCGGATCGGGCCAGCGACGGCGTCCGCTCTGCCTCCCCTGATCGAGACCCTTCGGAGCCAATGGCCGCCCATTCGCCAGGCTGGATGTACCGCCCTGGGCCGAATGGGAGCGGCTGCCGTCGAAGCGGTCCCCGCGCTTATCAAGGCCCTGGGGGATTCGCAGGGACCGGTTTGCGAAGCGGCTGTGGAAGCTCTCGGCCGGATCGGCCCGGCTGCGAGGCCAGCCCTCCGCCAGATGATTACCGACCGCGTGGAAGCCGTTCGACTGGCGAAAGAGGAAGCGCTGCGACAGGTCCCCGACCTCGCTGTCCCCGTTTTCCGCAGTGAGTTGGATCGTTGGGACCGCGCCGGCAGGGAGACTGCTGTCCGGGCGCTGCGCCGCATCGAGGCCGAGAATCCGGAAGCGGATATCGAAGAACTCGCCAGGAGTTCACAACTCCAGGAACCGCGCTTCTCCGAGGCCAGGATTGAGGCGTTAACCGAAATTGCCTCGCAAGTTGTCCCACCGCTGGTCCAACGCCTGGGAGCGCAGGAATCGACGGACCGGCGGAAAGCCGTGGAAGCGCTGGGCGAGATCGGACCCGCGGCCCACGACGCCGTCCTCGCTCTCGAGCAGGCGCTCCGGGACGTCAACGATTCCGTTCGCCAGGCAGCGGTAGAGGCACTGTTCCGAATCACGGGGCAATTCGCAAACGCCGACATCCGGGGATACCCCTTTGGCTTCTTGGGTCCCCGTTCCTCGTAACCTGACACCAACCGCAACAGCGTACCCGACGGATAGACCGAGCAAATCTTCGAGGTACGCCATGCGATCTTAGGAAGGGAAACCCTGGCGATGCGGTTCCGGCTTGCACTGACTGCTGACTTCTTCAACGCGGATGGACAACCCCGACACCGCGACATGGGGCTGAACGTCCTCGATGGCGACTTGGGCATCGATGTTTCACGCTTCGATCAACATCGCCCGGAGATCGGTCCCGAGCAACTGGCCGGCGTTAACGGCGTCATCGTCCTGACGCCACATGTGACTGCTCGCAGTCTGTCGTCCGCATCCGAACTGCTGGCCATCGGCCGCTTCGGTGTCGGCTATGACAGCGTCGATGTGGCGGCTTGCACGGAGGCGGACGTGGTGCTGTTCATCTCGGCCGGGGCAGTCGATCGCTCGGTTGCCGAGGCCACCGTCGCCTGGATGCTGGCCCTGACGCATCACGTCCGCGTCAAGGATCGATTGGTGCGCGAGGGCCGCTGGGACGAGCGGACGCGCTACATGGGCTGCGAGCTGCGCGATCGGACGCCTGGCATCATCGGCTTCGGCGGCATCGGCCGCGCTGTCGTGGGGCTGCTCGCGGGATTCGGCATGAAGACGCCGCTGGTGTTCGATCCGTTCGTGTCCGCATCGGTTGCGGCGGAGGCGAGTGTGAAGACCGTGTCGCTCGACGAACTGCTGTCGCAGGCTGACTTCGTCTCGATTCACTGCCCGTTCAACGAGCAGACTCGCAACCTGATCTCGACGCGCGAACTGGCGCTGATGAAGCCAACTGCCTACCTGCTCAACACGGCTCGCGGCGGCATCATCGACGAGGACGCTCTGTTCGCGGCGCTGACGGATGGCCGGATCGCCGGGGCCGCTCTCGATTGCTTCGTCGGCGAGCCGATCGCGGCGCCGTCGCGCTTCGCGCAGCTGGATAACGTGTTGCTGGCGCCGCACGCCATCGCCTGGACGGACGAACTGTTCCGCGACATTGGCCGGGCGGTGTGCCAGGGGATGCTCGACCTTGGCCGGGGACGCCGGCCGCGCGGCGTCATCAATCCCGAGGTGTTTGATCGCCCCGGATTTCGAGCGAAGTGGGAGCGGTTGTCCGGCGTTGTTCCCGCCTCCTGAGCAAGTAATTCACAGGGGCGGTACAGGGAAGCGGAGCGTGGTACGGGAACCTCGGTTTTTCTGCCTCATCGGGGCTTACACAACTGGCGACCCATGCCGACGGAAGCACACAGGCGCTCAGCCTGGCTGTCGATGGTGTGCTAAGCTAGATAGGATCGCGGCCCTCGTTCGGCGAAACGAGAGAAACGTATCGAGGCGGGAAGGAAGGACACAGATTGTGGTTAGCCGCGACGCGGAGT
>JBBSDR010000728.1:0-4643 GCA_038240465.1 Gemmatales bacterium | reverse complement strand
TTTTTCTGGGCCGGAAGTTTGGGGTTCTGTTTTTGCTGCGGCAGCGCGGGTGGGTGATATGCGTACTTAGCCAACAACCCCAACGCGGCGGAGAGGGAGCGCCATGTTCGATCTGCTCAATCGGTGGTATCTCGTCGGCCTTGTGGCAATCGTTATTCCGCTCCTCGTCCATCTCAGCCGCTCGCGCAAGACCAAGAAGATGCGCTTTTCGACCACGCGCTTCTTCACCGATCAGTTCCTGCGCTCCTATCGCATGAGCAAGTTGCGCGAACGCTGGCTGCTTGTCTGCCGCGTCGCTCTGTTCGCCCTCTTTGCCCTTGCCCTGTCTCAGCCGTTGCTCCGGCTCGGCGACAGCGCGCCCTCGGCCGGCACTTCGGCACGCACGGTCGTTCTCGTCCTCGATAACTCCGCCAGCATGGGTTGCATGGAAGACGAGGTTTCGCTTTTCAGCCGCGCTCGCGAGTCCGCGCATGGAGTCATCCAGGGATTGCGCTCCGGCGACGCCGCCAGCATCGTCCTCGCCGGCAGGCGCGACAGCGGCCCGGAAGTGTTGTTTCCGGAGCCGACGGGCAAGACCGACGATATCAAGTCCGTCATCAATGGCCTTCATGTCGCCGCCCTCGGCACGGACCTGACCCGCGCGGTCGCCCGCGCAGAACGGATCGCCCTGGCAGCGCCCACGCCCGGCAAGGAAGTGTACGTCTTCAGCGACCTGCAAGACGCCGGCTGGGAAGTGCGGCACAACAAGGGCAGCGACTCCGGGGAGGTCTCCTTCTTCTTCGTCAGCGTCCGGCCGAAAGCGCCGATCAAGCACGCCGGCATCACCGCTGTGCAACTCGGCGCGTCCCGGCCAATGGTCGGCGTCCCCTTCACGATCAGCCCGGTCCTCGCGATCAACCATCCCGACGACCAGGCCGTCACGGTGCGGCTCTACGTCGATGGCCAGGCCGGGGCGGTCGGCGAGCAGCAGGTCGAGCGCCTCGCCGGGGGCCGCTGGGCCAAGCCGCGCTTCCATCACTCCTTCGCCACGGGGGGCTGGCACTGGGGCTATGTCGAGGTGGACGACAAGAATTTTCCACTCGATAATCTCCGCTATTTCGCCGTCGAGGTCCTCGACAAGGTCAATCTCCTCGCCGTCAACGGCGCACCCTCTGCTGTGCCGCGTCTCGATGAATTGTTCTTCCTCAAGCTCGCCCTGACCGTCAGCCCCGAGGGACAACAGTCGGCCGTTCACGTCGATACCGTCTCTCCCGCGACGCTGGCCGACGCCGACCTGGCGAAATATCCGCTGGTCATCCTCGCCAACGTCGAACAACTCTCCGAAGACGGCGTCACCAAGCTCGAGGATTTTGCCGAGCGCGGCGGCAGCGTCCTGTTCTTCCTCGGCGACAAGGTCAGCGCGCCGTTCTACAACGACGTCCTCGCCGGCAGCAATCGGCGCTATGGCGGCCTGCTGCCGGGCAAGCTGATCGAGAGACAGGGCGATCCGGCATCGCCCAAGGAGATCGCGAACATTGCCCAGGTACGCTTCGAGCATCCGGCCCTGTCCGGGTTTCAAGATCAGCGCAGCGGCGCGCTGACGGGAACGGGTATCGACTTCCGCGCCCTCTGGCGCATGGACGTTCCCGACGCGGCCCTGTTGATGAAGGCATCGAACGGCTCGCCTCTGCTGGCGGAGAAGGAGTTTGGCCGGGGCCGCGTGCTGGTGTTCGCCTCGACGTGCGATCGCGACTGGACGAACTTCCCGATCCGGCCCGCGTTCCTGCCCTGGATCTATCGTCTGGTCTCGTATCTCGCTCAGGAGTCGAACGGCTCGCAGGTGTTCCACACGACCGGCGCAATCGTCCAACTGCCTTCGGCGCTGAAAAGCGGCGGCCCGCTGCTGATCAAGAAGCCGGACGGCACCACGGGCTATGGCAGCATGGAGCAAGTTGAGGGGGCGGCGATCCTGTCGTTCAGTGATACGACGCAGCCGGGCGTTTACAGTGTGCTATCGACCGATCTCAAGGAACAGGCGGGCATGTTCGCAGTGAATCTCGAAAGCTACGAGACAGACCTGACTTATCTCGATGACGTCCTTGCGGATCAGGGCGATGCTGACGTTTCCAGGACGAAACGCATTGAGGCCGGCTTCAGGAAATTGCTCGACCGCCGCCGGGTCACCTTCATCGACGGGACGGAGGACGTCGGCAAGCAGGTGGCCGTGGCGCGCGGCGAACGCGGGCTGTGGGACCTCGTCCTGCTCGTCGTGCTGCTGCTGGCCGTGTTCGAGCCGTGGCTGGCCAATCGCATCAGTCTCATGCGCCACGGCAAGGCCGTGCCGCCGATCGTCTCGCGCCCGACTGCGGAGGTGAGCGCATGATTCGCTTCGAGAACCCCTGGGCGATCTGGCTGGCTCTGTGCTTCCTTCCCGCCGGCGCGTTCCTCTACATGACCTATCTCGGCATCTATCGCCGTTCCGGGCGCCGGATCACCTGGGGCATGCTCGCCCTGCGCGTGGGCGGCCTGCTCTTCCTGGTTCTCGCGCTGACCAAGCCGACCTGGACGCGCGAGACCGAGCAAATCGATCCTGGCCGGGTGCTTGTCATTCTCGATAATTCGCGCTCGATGTCGCTGCCTGCCGAGGATGGCCAGACCCGCTATGCCCGCGCCAGGACAGCGCTTGAAAAGTTGACGAAGGCAGTCGAGAACCGCCCGGGAGCGAAGTTGCTCGTCGAGTTGTTCGACATCGAGGGCAAGCCGCTGCCCGGGGGTGCGCCGGCTCAACCGGAGATCGATCACACGGATTTCATGAAGGCGCTGGAGGAGTCCATCAGGCAGATGCGTTCGCGGGCGATTGCAGGCATCGTCGTTGTCAGCGACGGCATGGACACGACGGGCCGGTCGAGCTTCGCGGACTGGCACGGCTCACCCGCTCCGGTTCACGCCCTGGGCTTCCCGGCCACCTCGACGGGCGACCTCGACCTTGCAGTGAGCCGGCCGCGGACACCCGAACGCGCCATGGTCCACAACGCCCTGACGATCGAGGTGCCGATCGCCAAGACGGGACAGGCCAGCAGCCAGGCGACGGTGTCGATCAAGCGCGGCCGGGAGACGGTTGTTTCGCGGAAGGTTAGCCTTGGGACTGGCGGAGTCGAACAGACGGTCAGCCTGACTTTCACGCCGCATCAGCCGGGCCGATTCGTCTACACGGCTGCCATCGAGGGCGACGCTGGCGAACGCTATCTCGGCAACAACGCGGTCCACTTTCCGCTGCGTGTCGATGCGGAGCGGATTCGCGTCCTGTACGTCGAGGGCCATCTGCGCGCCGAGGCGAAGTTCCTCAAGGCCCATCTCGAAGACGATCTCGACGTGGACCTGAAGTTTATCCCGCGCCGGCTGTCGCCGGACTCGCCCGATCCGGCGACGCAGGGCGTCTTCAGCGAGAAGCGGCTTGCGGATACCGATGTCGTCATTCTCGGCGACATGGAGGGCAGCCTGTTTCGCAGCGAGGAGTATCGCACGCTCGTCAAATGGCTCGACGGCAAGAACCATTCGCTGCTGGTGCTGGGCGGCTACTCGTCGTTCGGCCCGGATGGTTTTCGCGCGACGCCGCTGGCCGACGTCCTGCCCGTGGTCTTCAGCGCCGAGGGGCCGCAGAGCGAGGCAGGCTTCAGTCTCCAGTTGACCGAGAAGGGCAAGCAGCATCCGATCTTCAGCCTGACGGGCGATCGCATCAAGGACGCCGAGACGTGGGCCAAGACGCCGCGGCTCGAAGGGCTGCCGCTGGTGCAGCGATTGAAGCCGGCCGCGGAGGAGTTGGCCGTCCATCCGGGTGTGCTGGTCGAGGGCAAGCCGGCCATCGTCCTCGCCGTTCAGCGCGCGACCGGCGGCGGCCAGGTAATGGTGCTGGCGGCGGACACGACCTGGCGCTGGAGCCGGGTGGCGCGCATCCTCGGCCAGCCGGACACTCTTTACACGCGCTTCTGGAGCCAGTCGATTCGCTGGCTGGCGGGGCGCGGCCTGGACGACGAACGCCCGCCGCTGGCGCTCTCGACCGACAAGCCGGACTACGAGCGCGGCCAGAAGGTGATCGTCCGCGTGCATCGACAGAAGGGGATTGATCCGGAGAAGACGAAGGGCGACGTGGCGATCGAGGTAGGGCGTCCGGGTGTGGCGGGGACGCAGGCACTGCCGGTGAAGGTGAACGCCGCCGAGCCGGATGTGCTGCGGGCCGAGTTCTCTCCCACGATGGGCGGGCGCTACGAGGTGACGGCATCGCTGACGGATGCGGGCAAGTTGAAGGCCAGCCAGGTGAGTGAGTTTCTGGTGCAGGGCAGCGACTTGGAGTTAGCCAGTCCCGGCACCAGTCCAGCGACGCTGAAGTCGCTGACGAATGCGACGGGCGGTGTGTTCCTGGAGATGGACGACGCGGAGAAGCTGGCAGAGAAGATCGAGCGCAAGGAGAGAAGGACGCCCGAGGTGGTGCGAACCGAGTTCTGGAACAACCCGCTGTTGTTCCTGGCGTTTCTCGCCGCGGTGTCGGCGGAATGGGTTATTCGTCGAAGGAACCATATCGTATTATGTTTGTTTAGCCGGGAACCTCGGGCGCGCGCATTCTGTGGACACGCTCGCCAGAGGTTCGCGGCTAAACGAAGAGGGAC
>JBBSDR010000727.1:0-4647 GCA_038240465.1 Gemmatales bacterium | reverse complement strand
GCTAGTCTTACACACTGGAGTCGGGGGTTCGATTCCCTCATCGCCCATTGACACGAGCCGGACGCGACGGGGCAAACTCGCCGCTGTCGTCTTCCGGCTCAAGTTGTTTTGGGGCTGCACTTCCGCTGACGCGCCGAAAAACTGCCTGAGCCTCCGCCTGCGTTGTTTCTGGTCTGTAACATGAACGCGGCGAGAGTTCAATCGTCCGTCATGGCTGATTCATCCGCAGTATATCCTGAGATTTTCAATGAGCAACCAGAGGAAATTCACAGGACACAGCGGCCAGATGGCCGTGATGGCCGAAGTTTTGTTCCGTCAGTGCAATGCGGCTACTCCCCAGGTGGACATTGGCACGGACGTATTTGCTTTCCACGATGAGCGTGAAGAGGTAGCGCGAATCCAGGTCAAGACGGAGCAAGGTGAGAGGTACAAGAAGGAAGATGGCTACAGTGCCGTCTTCCGCATCCCCTTAAAACAACTGGAACGCCCTGACAAGCCTCCCCTCTACTACGCCTTGGCAGTCCGCCTGGAGGGGCAGTATGTGGCCTTTCTTGTCATCGGCCGCGCCCGGCTGAGCGAATACTGGAACGGCACGAAGAAATTCGGCACCAAGGACGAGGGAAATCTGGCGCTGCATGTGCAATTCCGAGAAAGAGTTATTTGCGGGGATGTGGACTTGACCGAGTACCGCGACGCCTGGGAGATTCTACCGCCGCTGCAATCACTACCCATTGTCAAGGAAGTCCATGATGAGGCAGTTGGGAAAGATCAAGGGGTCGTGGGGGCGGGAGTGGAGACGATCGAACAGGTGAAAGCAGCCGATGTCGCTGCGAGGATGGTGGAGGAATCCCATGGTGATGACCTACCACCGCCCGCAGTGCCGGCACCGACTCAACCTCCCGAGAAACCGCCCTCTCATGGTAGTTGAGCGGCCACAGCCGGAGGAACCATCACCAGCGTATCGTCGGTGTCTGCGTCCAGTACCAGGTATCCTACTTCTTCGAGTTCCTCTCGGCTGAGTCCGGTCAAGCTGGGGGCGACTTCTCGCACCAGATCGCTCAGCCCTCCTGTCTTCTTGAAGTCATACCAGGCCGCAGTGTCAATGGTGGCGGAGGTCGTACTGCTGACCGCTTGCGGGAAGGCAGATCGAATCATGGCGCGGCTCAACGGATGCAGGCCGAATGTCAGGCCATCCGCTTGACGAACTAATTGAATCACGAGGGGTCCGAGAGGCCCCTCCGAAGGCTGCGCATCCACCTGTCTGACTTGCCAGGCCGCATCTTTTGTAAGCTCCCTAAGCTCATCCGCGAACGCCTGGGCTTCTTCCTCCGACTTCCAGACATACAGATAGCGATTTTTCGTGATCGGATCACGAACACGCTCTAGTTTGCCGATGTCAATCCCTTTCTGTCGCAAGAGACGGATGTAGAACTGAAACTCGGCGTCTTTCGTTCCGCCGGGGTGGATGACCGTGTATGGCATGACAGCTCTCTTGAAATGTGAAGCGGCTTGCGTGACTGCTTTCTACATCGTGTCAGTATAAACCGGCAGGCGGTTTCCACAATACGAACGATGTTGGCGGTGTTGGGCTGCAGGCTGATAAAAGGCACACACAGTTCCCAGCCTGCAACGGCGGTGGCGATGGTCAGGACGGTGGGGGTTCGATTCCCTCATCGCCCATTCACGACGGATTCAGAGCTGACGTCAACTCGCGCACTAAACCGCTGATATCCGCAAGGACTTCCGCGAGTGTCGCCGAGCCGAGGCGCTCGACACGCCGGACAATGGCGCTGCCAACGATGATGCCGTCAGCGTGATCGCGCAGCAGGCGAACATGTTCCGGTTTGCTGATGCCGAAGCCGACGCACAACGGCAACGTTGTCTCGCGGCGCAACTTTTCGAGCAACTCGCGAATTTGGATCGGCAATTGCTCGCGTTCGCCTGTGATGCCGGTGATGCTCACGCAATAGAGGAAGCCTGTCGATTGGCTCGCGATGCGCAGGGCGCGGTCCAGCGGCGTCGTCGGCGTAACAAGCTGAATCAAACTCAAGTCCGCATCGGCAGCAATCCGGCCGAGCGACTCCGATTCTTCGAGCGGTAAGTCCGGCACGATGAGGCCGCTCAGCCCCGCCTCGCGCGCCAGCCGGGCGAACGTCTCCGGGCCGCGCCGATGGACCAGCGAGTAGGACACCATGCCGGCGAGCGGTCGCTGACACGTTTTCATTTCTCGAATGCAGGCAAACACGTCAGCGAGCCGCAGTCCGGCGGTGAGAGCGCGTGTGTAGGACGCCTGGATAACGGGACCGTCGGCGATGGGATCGCTGTAAGGAAAGCCAATCTCGATCAGGTCGGCGCCCGCCTCGGCAAGAGTGTGGGCGACGGCGACCGTCGTGGCGATGTTGGGATCGCCGGCCGTCACGAAGGGGATGAACGCCTTGCGTCTTTCTGCCTGTAAACGCTGAAATAGCAAATCGATCGCGTTCACTCGATGTCCTCGCCCTGGAGTTGGGCCACTTCATAACAGTCCTTGTCGCCCCGGCCGGAGAAACACACCACGACGATATCGTCCTTCGCGCGCTTCGAGGCCAGCCGCATCGCCTCGACAACCGCATGGGCCGTCTCCAGGGCCGGCAAGATACCCTCCAGCCGCGAGCAGAGATGGAACGCCTTCAGCGCCTCGTCATCGCCGACCGACGTGTAATGCACTCGGCCCGCATCCTTCCAGAAGCTGTGTTCCGGCCCGACGCCCGGATAGTCCAGTCCAGCCGAGATGGAGTGAACGTCGGCTGTCTGGCCGTCATCGTCCTGGAGGACATAGCTGAAACTGCCGTGCAGCACCCCCGGCTGGCCCTGGCTCAGCGTGGACGCATGCTCGCCCGCCGTGGCGCTTCGACCGCCCGCCTCGACGCCGATCAACTCGACGGCGGTGTCCTCGATGAAAGGGGCGAACATGCCGGCCGCGTTGCTGCCGCCGCCGACACAGGCGACGACGGCGTCTGGCAAACGGCCCAGTTGCTGGAGGCACTGCGCCTTCGTCTCGCTGCCGATGACCGACTGAAAATCGCGCACCATCATCGGAAACGGATGCGGCCCGACGACGCTGCCGATGATGTAGTGCGTATTCTCGACGGTCGCCATCCAGTCGCGCATTGCCTCGTTAATGGCGTCGCGCAATGTCCGGCTGCCGCTGGTGACGCTGATGACCTCGCTGCCGAGCGCCTTCATCTTGAAGACGTTCAACTTTTGCCGGCGAATGTCCTCCGCCCCCATGTAGACGGCGCATTCGAGACCGAACAGGGCCGCCGCCGTGGCGCTGGCGACGCCATGCTGTCCGGCACCAGTCTCGGCAATGATGCGCGGTTTGCCCATGCGCTTTGCCAGCAGGGCCTGGCCGAGACAGTTGTTGATCTTGTGAGCGCCGGTATGGTTGAGGTCCTCGCGCTTGAGGAAGATGCGCGCGCCGCCGGCTTCTTTCGTCAGCCGTTCGGCATGGTACAGCAGAGAAGGCCGGCCGACGTAGGAGGTCAGGTAATGCTGGAACTGCTGCTGAAAGGCTGGATCGGTGCGCGCCCGGTCGTATTCCTCGCTCAGTTGCCGGAGGGCGAACATGAGCGTCTCGGGGACATAGCGGCCGCCATAGGGACCGAAACGGCCCTGGTTATCGGGAACGGAGGACAGAGCGGACATGACATTCTCGAATCGGGAGGGCAACACAACCTTCTCTGGCATCTTAGCGCGGCGAAGAAAAACGTCCACGTTTAGCCGCGAGCCTCTGGCGATCGCGTGCGAAGACCGCGCGCGCCAGAGGCTCGCGGCTAGACGTACGATCGGGAACGAGGGGTTCGTGGTTCGACGCGGTGGGCATCGGCGGCTATGCTGTCAGGAACCGCCTCCGAACTCTTGAATCCTCCTTCACGGGAGAAACGATATGCCAACGATTTATCCCTGCCCCAACTGCGACAAGAAGATCAAGGTCCCGGATGGCACCGAGGGCAAGAAGCTGAAATGTCCGGCCTGTCAGACTCTCCTGCTGATCACCGAGGATGGACTGGAACCGGCCCAGAAGCAATCCATCCAGTCGGCCCCTGCGAAGGCGGCGCGCAAGGCGCCGCCACCTGACGAGGCCGAAGACGAGGAGGAGGAAGCGCCGAAGGCGAAAAAACGCAAAGCGATTGCGGATGAGGATGATGAGGACGAACCGAGGCCGAAAAAACGTAAGGCCGTCGTGGATGACGATGACGAGGAGGACGAGAAACCGCGAAAGAAGAAACGGAAGAAGAGCGGCCAGGGCATTCCGATGTGGGTCTGGCTCGCCGGCGGCGGCGGTCTCGTCGCGGTCATCGGACTCGTTCTGTTCCTGTTCGTCTTCAGCGGCGGCAGCAGCAAGTTCAACAAAATCACTGTGGGCATGAGCGAGAAGGAAGTGACCGATCTGCTTGGGGAACCCACCACCGGCGATGCCAAGTTGCTCGGCGTTGTCTTGTTTTACTATCCTCCCATCGACAAGAAGGACAATTTGGACCTCGTGAAAATGTCCAACTTCAAGGAGGTGGCAAAGGTCTACTATGAGAACGGCAAGGTCAAGAGCGTCAAGAAGCTGACGAAAGCGGAAGTCATGAAGAACCCGCTGGAACTCGCCCCGTAACG
>JBBSDR010000726.1:0-4647 GCA_038240465.1 Gemmatales bacterium | reverse complement strand
TACGCCGTGCCGCTCGCCGAAGTCATTTCTGGACACGCTCGAAGGTACAGTACGGCGAAGAATCGTCGCTCATCGGTCCAGACACGCTCGACGACCAGGCCAGTGCGGGCCACCCACGAGCGAAACTCCTCCACGTCATATTTGTAAGACCGTTCGGTGCGAATGCTCTCGCCTTTCGCCAGGAAAACTTCCTGTCCGCCAAGGTGTACGGTCTGGCTGCGCAGGCTGTCGAGGTGCATCTCGACGCAGTGCAGCAGCGAGTTATACGAGGCGCGATGCCGGAACTGCTCCAGGTCGCAGTCGGCCTTCAACTCGCGATTGATCCGCGCCAGAAGGTTCAGGTTGAACGCGGCCGTCACACCGCGCGCGTCGTCGTAAGCCGGCAGAAGCAGCGTGAGGTCCTTGCGCAGGTCGAAGCCCAGCAGCAGAGCGCCGCCCTGACCGACCAAGGCCGCGATGCGTTCGAGCAGTGTCTGCGCTTCCGGCGGGCCGAAGTTGCCGATCGTCGAACCGGGAAAGTACACCACACGCCGCGCTTCACGCCGCACAGGCTTCGGCACCGTGAACGCGCCGCTGAAATCGGCACACAACGGCAACACTTCAAGACCGGGATAATCAGCCGTCAGACTCGCGGCCGAGTGCAACAGTTGTTCGCGCGACAGGTCCAGGGGGACATAGGCGGCGGGACGCGGCAGACGATCGAGCAGCAGGCGCGTCTTGAGGCTGGAGCCGCTGCCGTATTCGATCAGCAGACAGTCGGGGCCGAGACAGGCAGCCATGTCGGCCGCGTCGCGCTGCATCAGGGCCAGTTCCGTGCGCGTCAGGTAATACTCGTCCAGCTCGCAGATGGACTCGAAGAGCTGGGAGCCGCGCTCATCGTACAGGTACTTGCACGGCAACTCCTTCTCCGGCCGCGACAGGCCGTGGAGGACATCGGCGAGGAAACGTGTCTGGGAGACGATCTCGTTGGCACTCATGCGTCTTTCGCCAGGCGCAGGCCGCTGAACTGCCAGCGCGCCTCCGGAGGGTAGAAGTTGCGATAACTGGCGCGGATGTGTGACAGCGGCGTGACACACGAGCCGCCGCGCAGCACCATCTGGTTGCACATGAACTTGCCGTTGTACTCCCCCAGCGCTCCCGCCGGCGGAACGTAGCCGGGATAGGCGACGTAGGGGCTGGCCGTCCATTCCCAGACATCGCCGAAGAACTGGCCGGCTCCGGCTGCCGCGCTGGGATGGAGCAGACCACTGTCGAGGAAGTTGCCGCTGACGGGCTGTTCGCTCGCCGCCGTTTCCCACTCGGCCTCGGTTGGCAGACGCGCTCCCGCCCAGCGCGCAAAGGCGTCGGCCTCATAGTAGCTGACGTGACAGAGCGGCTCCTCCCGATCGAGCGGACGCGAGCCGCCCAGCGTCATCAGCCGCCACTGGTCCGCGCTTTTCTCCCAGTAGAGCGGCGCGGTCCACCCCTGAACAGAGCGAGCGTTCCAGCCGTCGGACAGCCACAGTTCGGGGCGCTGATAGCCGCCATCTTCCATGAAGGCCAGGAACTCGCCGCAGGTCGCCGTCCGCGACGCCAGGCAAAAGCCCTCGACGAAGACGCGATGCCGGGGCGACTCGTTGTCGAACGCGAAGCCTGCCTCGGCGCCGATCCAGCGCACTCCCGCCGGCCAGGTGGTCCACTCCAGTGCTGCCGCTGCGGAGGCGGTGGAAGTGGGACTGTCGCGATAGACGGGCTGGAGCGGATTGCTGGCGAAGGCGTGCTTGAGGTCGGTCAGAAGCAGTTCCTGGTGCTGCTGTTCGTGATGCAGTCCCAGTTCGACGGCGGGAGCGACGGCGGCCCAGTTCGCGTTGCCGGCCGTGCGCAGGAACTGCCTCATCTGCTCGTCGATGGCGCGGCGATAGTCGAACACTTCGCGGACCGTCGGCCTCGACAGGATGCCGCGCGCGCCGCGCTGCCAGCGCTCGCCGAGCGTCTGGTAGTAGGAGTTGAAGAGGAAACCGAACAGCGGCTGATGGGGCCGATGACCGGGTAGCCCGGCCAGGACGAACGTCTCGAAGAACCAGGTGGTATGGGCCAGATGCCACTTCGCGGGACTGGCGTCCGGCATCGACTGGATGACGTAATCCTCGACTTCGAGGGTTGCGCACAGTTGCACCGTCAACTGGCGCACTTCGGAAAAGCGTGTCTCCAGAGCCTGACGGGCTTGCTCCACGCCAGCATCGGCAAGAGAACAGGCTGAGCGTTGGTCGCGCATGGATTCGGTGTCTCGAAGAAAAAAGTCGAGTGACAACCCCCTGTCAGAATTGATAGTGGGCGCGGAAGCGGATTTCGAGAGCAGACACGACCTTCTGAGAATTGGGGGAACGGGACAGCGATTTCTCGTTCCTTCGCGCGGCCGGATCGGATAGCTTGATAGCGGCCGGATCGGCGAACGACACGACTTCCCTGGAGGACTTCCATGACTCTCGAAACACGACGCAGTTTCAACGGCAAGCTGCTCGGCACCCTCGCCGCTTATGGTCTCCTCGAGACCCTGTTCCGCCACGACGCCTTTGCCGACAGCGTCAAACCGATTGTCGCGAAATGGCTCAAGGACCTGAACGATCTGTCGAAGGCGCTCAAGGCGGAGCGCAAACTCAAGGACACCGAGTTCCAGACCAAGCTCGAGGAACTCTACAAGCTCGTCGATCTGCCGGAACTGTTGAAGCTCCTCGATCTCGACAAACTCGAGCGGACGGTGAAACTGCCCGATAGCGGAGCGAGAAGCGTCGGTATCGATCTTGGGAAGGTCGAGGGACTGCCCAAACAACTCGGATTCGGCAAGCAGATCTTCTGTCTCAAGAAGGGCCGTTCCGTGGTGCCGCACGGCCACAACAACATGTGTACCGGCTTCATCATCCTGCGCGGCGACTTCGCGGGCAAGCACTACGACCGCGTCGAGGACCACGCCGGCCACTACCTGATCAAGCCGACCCTCGACCGAGTCTTCAAGCCGGGCGAGTTCTCGACCGTCTCCGATCACAAGGACAACGTCCACTGGTTCAAGGCGACGAGTGACGTGGGCTTCATTTTTAACCTGCACGTCATCGGCTACGACCCGGCCATCAAGTCCACCGGCAGGGTCTATCTCGATCCCGATGGGGAGAAGATCAAGGGCGGTCTGATCGTCGCGAAGAAGATGAGTTCCGAGGAGTGTCACAAGAAGTACGGTTGAGTCATGGTTAGCCGCGACGCGGAGTCCTCGGAGCGGAGCGCGTCCAGCGTTTGAACGCCACTCGCTCCGCTCGAAGACTCGCGTCGCGGCTAACCGTCTGTTACTTCCGCTTTGCTTCCATCATCTCGCGAAGGTCCCTGGCGACGTCGTCCTTCGGGGCGAGCTTCTGGAGTTTATC
The DNA here is from genome assembly GCA_038240465.1 of Gemmatales bacterium. Lineage (GTDB taxonomy): Bacteria > Planctomycetota > Planctomycetia > Gemmatales > Gemmataceae > JBBRIK01. The sequence continues at coordinate 1,255 of JBBSDR010000726.1, read as the reverse complement.
CAGTTCGCGGATTGCCTCCTCGGAATAGCCGAGGAAAGAGTAATGATACCCCAGAAGGAACCGCAGCGCCGGGTCTTCGCTCTTCTGAGTCCGCGCCTTCTCAAGCTCGCGCAGACCGGCCGAGTAGTCGAAGATGTTGTCCTTGTACAGGTCGCCGAACCTGGGGACAACTTCGGACCACTGTTTCCGCGGCGTCAGGGTCAGCGCGTACTGCACCGCGCCCGCCGCCTCGTCGAACTGGCCGGTCTGGAACAGACCCTGGGCAAGCAGCAGTATCAGCCGGGGATTGCGCGAGTCCTCGACCAGCGCGTGCCGCCAGTTCTCGACAGCCGGGCCATAGTGCTTCATGTCGAAGTCGCGACTTCCCTGCATGGCGAAGGGCAGCGGCTCGTTCGCCTCGACAGGCGCCGGCTGGAGCGGCGGCGTCTGAGGCTCGATCGAACGAGGGTCCAGACGATAGCTCTCGCTGTACGCGCCTTCCGGGTAGTAGCCAGGATAGCCGCCGAACCCACCAGGGTTGTAGCCGAACCCGGGCCGATAGTAAGCCGGGAACAGGCCGTTATAGAGGCCGAAAGGCGAGCCGATGCCGAGGAAGAGGAGGTCGGCAGTCCTCAGCCCATGCTGGTGGTGATGGTCAAACTCCGTGAACGCGGGGACGCTCCGCCGCGCGGAACTCACTCCGACGGCCGCCGGGTTGAATGTCGCCGCTCGAATGCCGCTTCCGGTGATGTGGGCCGGCGCAATGTGGTTCGCGTGGACCACTCCGGGTGAAATTACCGCCGGATGGAAGCTGGCCCCTGTGACTCGTGGCGCGGACGAAACACCCGCTGGTCTTCCCGCGAAACTGGCATGGCCTCCCCCCGAGGGGCGACCTCCGCCGCCGTGGCCTCCGCCGCCGTGGCCTCCGCCGCCGTGGCCTCCGCCACCATGACCGTGTCCTCCCCCATCAGCGATTGCCGAGGACCAGAGAAGGGTGGCCAGCGACGCCGTGAGAAATGGAATTCTGAACATGGTGCATCCTCCCGAAAGTACGTCCCCTCCTTATTCTACGCTTCCGCGCAGTCAGTGTAGTTGACAGATTCGCCCTATTTCTCCCAATGCGAGCGAGCCAAGGAAAAAGCCGCCAGAGGACTCTGGCGGCGTTTCCGTTGCGGATGCACGTTGAGAGAAACGGCATTTGATTTGCGTATCACTTCCTGCGCCCTGACTTCGTTGACAGAAGGGAGCAAGTCATGACGTCCAACGAATCGAGCAG